>NZ_JBMQQG010000140.1:0-8307 GCF_057362405.1 Ginsengibacter sp. | reverse complement strand
ATTCGAACAAGCAAATAAAAACAAGAGTTGTGTGTGGTTTTAATCAGGAGTGCCCCGCCGTAAAACGCGGGGTTTTGATTTTCTGAACCCTATCCTGAAAATAATACAAGCGTAATAGCTTGTGTCCTATGATAAATAATTAAGACAATTTTGAGCTCAATCTTGGGAGGAAGACGCCAACCTTAATGAATTATTTTGCCGGAATTTGGGCTTCAATTTTAGTAATTTTTAAAATATTAGTAGGTATGTGAAGATTAACAGGCGTACTTCCGGTATTTACCACAACATCTCCTGGCTTCAAAAATTCCCTTTCACGCAAGATTCCAATCTGATCAAAGAAAATATCATCAAGGCTCTCCTCCTCATCATAGAAAATGGCCCTTACACCCCAGCTTAGACTCAATTGGTTAATCAGGCTTTTCTCTTTACTAAAAATGAACAACAAAGACTTGGGCCGGTAACTACTTAGCATAAACCCGGTGTAGCCACTTTGCGTCATTCCTATTAAACCATCTGCTTTTACATCTGCCGCGAGCTTACATGCGCTATAGCATAATGCATCGCTCAGGAAGGAAGGAGAGTGGGGCTGTGGTGCCAGGATATCGTCCCTGTTGTAATCGTAAGCAGTTCTTTCAATTTCAAGTATTATTTTGCTCATTGTCTCAATTACCAGCATAGGATGCTGACCCGTAGCTGTTTCGCCGCTAAGCATCAGCGCATCTGCACCTTCTAAAACTGCATTGGCCACGTCGGTAATTTCACTCCTGTTTGGTTTAACCCTTTCAATCATACTTTCCATCATTTGGGTGGCAACGATTACAGGTTTTGCACGATGCATGCATTTACGAATAATTTCCTTTTGTATTAAAGGTACTTTCTCAATGGGAAGTTCAACCCCAAGGTCTCCGCGTGCTATCATGATGCCATCACTCTCCAGGATAATATCGCGGATATTATTGACTGCCTCGGGCTTTTCAATTTTTGCGATGACCTTTGCCTTGCTCTTGCGCTCCTTTAAAATATTCTTTAAACCAACAATATCTTTTACTTCTCTTACAAAAGAAAGTGCGATCCAGTCAACATTCTGCGTGAGGATGAAGTCCAGATCTGCAAGGTCTTTTTCTGTTAATGCAGGTAAAGAAATCTTTGTATCCGGGAGATTAAGTCCTTTTTTCGATGAAAGAATACCACCCATAACTACTTCAACTTTCACATCGTTATTTGGTAGAATTTTAATCACCTTCACTTCTAATTTGCCATCATCAATCATTATTATATTGCCGGGAACCACATCGTTATGGAGGTTGGGATAACTAACATAAATCTTTTCTCTTGTGCCAATGCATTTCGTATTGGTGAAAGTGAGCATATCGCCGGGATTAATTTCCAAGGCATTATTTTCTATTTCACCTACCCGTAATTTTGGGCCTTGTAAGTCGGCAAGTATGGCAATATTGTAAGGAAGTTCCTTATTAATTTTTCGGATTTTTTCTATTATCAGGGCCTTGTTTTCGTGTGTGCCATGAGAAAAATTAAGCCGGAAAACATTTACGCCGGCTTTAACAAGATTAACCAACATTTCATAACTGTCGCATGCCGGCCCGACAGTTGCTACAATTTTAGTTCTCTTCGTCATGTGGTCCACCCCGGCTTTCTTATCCATTCCGGGTTGAGCGTATTTTTTTACATTCTTAGACATTGGTTTTTTTTCTTTTTGCTTTAATGGTTTCTAATATCTTGTGGTGGATGTTACTAACTGACAGGTATACACGGAATTTTAGCTGGATAATATCTTTACAATCCGCATCCAGTCGTCCCCAATCTTTTGTTTCTTTTTTACAGCTTCATTGAGTGGAATAAAATGCATTCTATTGTTTAAAATGCCAACAAAAACATTATACCTTCCATCTATGAGGCACTCAACTGCGGAATAACCCATACGGCTGGCAATAAGGCGGTCAAAACAGGTAGGTGCACCACCGCGTTGTATATGACCTAAGATACAAAGCCGCACCTCCTGCTCGGGCATCCTCTCCGTAATTACTTTCGCTATTTCAGCTCCGCCAAATTCGTCTCCTTCTGCTACGACTATAATGTTTACTAATTTCTTTCTTCCTTGTTTTTCCGCCAGGGCATTTATAATGTCCTCCAAATCTGTTCTTCTCTCCGGAATTAAAATATTTTCTGCGCCTGTTGCAATGCCGCTATGCAAGGCAATGTATCCCGAATCTCTGCCCATAACTTCAATTACAAAAAGCCGGTCGTGGGCGTCTGCTGTATCTCTGACCTTGTCGATTGCTTCCACTGCAGTGTTTACCGCTGTATCAAAACCGATCGTAGAATCCGTTCCGGCGATATCCTTGTCAATGGTGCCGGGTAGCCCAATGCAAGGAATATCAAATTCATTACTAAATATTTGGGCTCCCCTGAACGAACCGTCTCCGCCAACAATTACCAACCCGTTAATGCCCAGTTTTTTTAAATTGTTATATGCTTTTTGCCGGCCTTCGTATGTAAAGAATTCTTTGCATCTTGCCGTTTTTAATATGGTTCCCCCGCGCTGTATAATGTTGGCCACGCTCTTACTTTCCATTTTATATATATCGCCATCTATCATTCCTGAATAGCCTCTTATGATTCCATATACTTCCATACCATTATAAATACCGGTGCGCACAACTGCCCTTATTGCCGCGTTCATACCCGGGGCATCACCACCTGATGTAAGTACACCTATTTTAGTTACTTTTCTTTCCGACATCATTGAAACAATTTCCTTTTTAGAGTTAAGATTGGTTTTAAAAAGTGCCAAAAATACAGATTTAGCACTAGTATTAACGAATGAAAATATTTATCAATTTATTTATCTTCACTTAATTTGGCTTCATTTAATAATAACCATGAAATTAAATTTAGTAATTCTATTCCTCCTCATGTCGATATCGTCCCGTACTTTCCCGCAAATTAAATATCCTGCAACAAAAAAGACTGACCACGTTGATGATTATTTTGGAACAAAGGTAAAAGACCCTTACCGCTGGCTTGAAGATGATAATAGTGAGCAAACCAAAGAATGGGTCGAAGCGGAGAATAAAGTTACGGACGCATATCTTTCGGCCATTCCGTATTACGATAAGGTAAAAAAGAGACTCGGGGAAATGTGGAACTATGCCAAATACAGCTCACCTTTTAAAGAGGGCGACTGGTATTATTTCTACAAAAATGATGGTCTGCAAAATCAAAGTGTATTATACAGGCAACTGGGATTAAGTGGAACACCGGAAGTTTTTATAGACCCTAACAAAATGAGTAAAGATGGAACGGCAGCTATCGGAACACCTTCCTTCAGCAAAAGTAAAAAGTATGCCGTTTACCTGGAAGCGCAAGCCGGAAGCGATTGGCAGGTAGCTCACGTGATGAATGTTGCGGATAAAAAATTATTAAATGACGAAATAAATTATATAAAATTCAGCGGCACATCGTGGCAGGGAGACGATGGATTTTATTATAGCCGCTATCCTATACCAGATGAAAAGAGTAAACTCACGACACAAAATCAAAATCACAAAGTATACTATCACAAGATAGGAACGCCCCAAAGTGAAGACATGTTGATTTATGAAGACAAGGAACACCCATTGAGAACGGTAGGTGCAGGGCTAAGCGAAGATGAACATTTCCTAATTATAGGAACGAGTGAGGGCACCAGCGGCTCGGAGCTGTGGGTGAAGGATATGAAAAATGCAGCAGGTAGCGGCTTCAAGTTATTGATTAAAGGCTTTGATACTGAATCGCATTTTATTGACAATGACGGCGACTACTTACTGGTACGCACAAACGCAGATGCCCCCAACTATAAAGTAGTGTTGATTGACCCCAAAAATCCTGAGAAGGACAACTGGAAAACTATCATTCCTGAACGAAAAGAATTATTGGAATCTGTTGGAACAGCGGGCCATAAATTGTTCCTCACCTACCTGCAGGATGCTTCCAGCAGGGTGTATCAAACTAATTATAAAGGCAACCTGGAAAGAGAAATTCATTTACCCGGAATTGGCTCTGCTGCCGGTTTTAACGGCAATGTCGATGATAAAGAAATTTTCTATACCTATTCCTCGTTCGATTATCCTGCAGCTATTTTCCGTTATGACATTAACAGCGGTCAAACGGAACTTTACCGTAAAAGTGAAGTTAAGATCGATGCCGATAATTACCAGACGGTTCAATCTTTTTTCGCCAGTAAGGATGGCACTAAGGTTCCCCTGTTTATTACTTATAAAAAAGGGTTGCAATTGAATGGAAACAACCCGGTCTTATTGTATGGATATGGAGGTTTTAATATTCCAATGACACCGGCATTTTCAATTTCCAACGCATTCTTCCTGGAACAGGGTGGTGTTTCTGTAGTGGTAAACCTTAGGGGTGGCAGCGAATACGGTGAAGCCTGGCATAAGGCAGGAATGCTGCTAAACAAGCAACACGTATTTGATGACTTTATAGCTGCTGCACAATTTTTGATTGATAAAAAATATACCAATCCCTCTAAACTTGCCATGCGTGGCGGAAGTAATGGCGGGTTGCTTATTGGTGCCGTGATGACCCAAAGGCCCGATCTGTTTAAAGTGGCAATACCGCAGGTTGGCGTTATGGATATGCTGCGTTATCACAAGTTCACGATAGGGTGGGCCTGGGCGACAGAATATGGAAGGAGCGATAAGAAAGAAGATTTTGAAAATCTTTACAAATATTCCCCATTGCAAAATTTAAAGCCCGGAGTAAAATATCCCGCAACTTTGGTAACAACGGCAGATCATGATGATCGTGTTGTGCCTGCCCATAGTTTCAAATTTGCTGCGACGTTGCAGGCTGATAATGATGGAACCAATCCAACATTGATTCGCGTGGAAACCAAAGCAGGTCACAGTGCGGGAAAGCCAACCAGTAAGCAAATTGATGAGGCTGCCGATATCTGGAGTTTCGTGATGTATAATTTAGGAATGGAATTTAAAGACTAGATTAATTGGATTGGCAACCGGGGTAATTCATATCGTCGGGCGGCGTTTGGTAATTGAAGTAGTAGACTTTTTCCAGCAAAGGCGAAACAAAAATTCCAATGCTCTGTTTCTTGTGTTTGTTAGGATCCAGGTTATCCAGTAATTGACGCATTTTTTGAATAACCGGGATTGCCTCCCTTTCGGGATAACTTTTCAGCACTTCTTTTTCGGTTTTAGACACCACTTCACTAATGATAGTATCAAATCCAGATTTGAAGTTCATCTTAGGTTCAAAGGGAATGATAATTGAGATAAAGGGAAGATCTTCCGGTATGCCGGATTCTTCAAAGGCTTCCTGGTTCATTTCATCGGACATTTTCAATTAGGTTTTATGAGGCGCCTAAATTAAAAGGCGTTTACCCGTCATACTATGAGTTTTGTCACCAGGATTAATGAGCCTTGTCATACCAATAATCCGGCACTGGAAATGAACGTTTAATAAGTACTCATTTAAACTTCCTAAGCGCTCCACCTGAGATGATGATTGCGGAACTATCAGCTATTTTTAGTTGCAAAGAATCTATCTGTGCGTGACCAACATCGAGTATAGAATATCCCTGCAGATTTGCATTAACCGATTTAATGTACATCGCTTCATCACTCTTTATTTCACCGGCACCATTGACAGGAGGACTTGTGTTATCGCCAAAATGAATTGCGACTCCCTTGTTTATAACTGAATCCTCTTTTCTTTTTGAATTATAATCAGGTGACATTTCAAATTCAACAGAAGCAGAATCTTTCTGAATTACATTGAAAGCGTCCAGGTTAGGAATCATACTTTCCAATTCAAATTTAGATTTGCCGGACATATTTACTGATATGCTTTTTTGTTTCAGCTTAAACATTTCAAAGTCGGTATTAAAACCTTCAACCGAAAGAAGTTCCGGTGAAAAAATGCGCACCAGGGTGGTCCATTTCATCCAGTCTTTTTCATTTTGACTGCTGCCGCTGTGTAAAAACTTTATGAAAAGCGTGTCATTCTTTACAAACGATTGTATGAGCTCGGGATGGTACCGCTGCCAATCATTTAAAACACGTACCGAACAGTTTTTATTTTGTTCAAACGCTATTTTGGTAATGTTGCCTCCCTCTATTTTGAGGTATTTAAACGGCTGCGTGAGAACGCTTGTATAGTTCCAGTGCAAATCACTTTTATCAATTTTATTATATTCTTTTTTCAAGACCATGTTAGATAGCAGTAAGCCCGCTATAAGTATAATCAGCATGCTTAGTAATATCCGGGAACTCAATTTCATATTATTTGGTTTTAAAATTGTCTTTTACAAATTGGTCAAACGAAGATTTTATTTCTTTAAAATCTATTTTTAAGAGATAGATGTTTCGCATAAAAACTGGTAATTCATTTTCCATAAATTGTTCCCTTCTGAAACTGAGAATTCTCTCCATTGCGTCATCTTCAATAAAATATCCAATGCCTCTTTTATTCGTAATAATATTCCTTTGCTGCAGAAAATCATAAGCTCTTTGCACCGTATTGGGATTAACTTCCATGCTTACTGCGAGGTCCCTTATACTGATGATCTTATCTCCCAGCTTCCATTTTTTTAATAAGATCTGTTCGCAAACATATTCTGCTATCTGTATGTAAATCGCCGGTGTTTCTTTAAACTCCATTTATTTATTTTAAAATTCTTTTTCCCGCAACCGTATAAACGCAACTCCCCACAATATTACAGGTAAGCCGAAATTTATAAAATACCAAATGGGGTCATGCACTTTTTTAGGAAGTTCTACAGTACCTACTTCTTTGCCAACTAAAATGGCCACATGTTGAAATGGAAAAGCGTCATCAATGTTTTTGAACATTAAACTGGCAAACAGATAGTTTAATCCATAAATACTAAACAATAATATGCAGATAAACAGGGCTGCTTTAACTAAAGCCACTTTGTTGAAATACAGTGATCCAATCAGCATCATTCCTGAAAAAATCAGGAACATAGGGTAGCATTGTCGTGCCAGGCCTACATTGAATCGAAATAAATAAACAGCCTCATACCTGATCTTGTAAAAGGGCCCATTTGGATCAAGACTATTATGGTAAGCCGATACAAACCCTGCATCCATTATCCGGTAAAATACCATGAAGATCAAAGGGTACAGGATACCGGCAATTAGAGCTGCACAAAGCCATTTTTCAAAGTTGGAAACAGGTAGTGTAAGATAGGATGAACCGCTTGCTGTAGAACTAAAATAATTGAACATGAATGAGGCCAATATAAAATCTCCTCCAACCAGGCCCCAAAGGAACGAAACATTCTGTGCGGCATTGAAG
Source organism: Ginsengibacter sp. (assembly GCF_057362405.1). Classification (NCBI taxonomy): domain Bacteria; kingdom Pseudomonadati; phylum Bacteroidota; class Chitinophagia; order Chitinophagales; family Chitinophagaceae; genus Ginsengibacter; species Ginsengibacter sp. The sequence continues at coordinate 954 of NZ_JBMQQG010000140.1, read as the reverse complement.
TTGACAAAAGTTTTAAAAATATAATACACTATCAAAATGAAAAGAAAAATAAGCCCGGTAAAACCGAACATTTGCATCGGTTTCTCCAGTAATATTTTTTTTAACAGAAGGCTAAATCGTTTTGTACTGAAGGTATTGTTCATTATGCTGTTTTTTAATTTTGAAAAATTGCCTTTGACAATACTGGTTTCTCTGTAATCGCATTGAAAAGATGCTCAAGGTTCACTTTACTATTTTCAGCTTTGGTATTTTTTGTAACAATGTTGAAGCCTTTTAGAGATTCTTCGATATAAAGAATCTCATCAGGCCTGCTCAATTCACTTACCGTCTTAAAACAAAGCTTTTCAGATATATCACTAACGGATGCATTTAATAGCAAGTCTCCATTGTCAACGATAATTACGCGGTCAATTAAATTATCAAGATCCCGTATCTGGTGAGTAGAGATAAAAATTATTTTATCGTCAGTAAATATAGAAGCAATTAATTTGCGAAATTTTATTTTAGAAGGAATATCGAGTCCGTTAGTAGGTTCATCCAATAATAAAACTTTTGTATTACAGGCAAGTGCAAACGCAATAATGAATTTCTTTTGCTGGCCAAACGAAAGGCCGTTTAGTTTTCCTTTATCTTTTACATCCAGTTGATCCAGGTAATTATAAAATTGCTCTTCATTAAATGCGGGGTAGAACGGAGAAAATAATTTCTTATATCCTTCAACAGTTAATGCAGGTACATATACTTCTTCGGGAATGAAATATATGGTTTCCAAAAAGGCAGGCCATCTTTTACGGGGAACAAATCCGTTCACGGCTATTTTGCCGCTTGTGGGAAACAGTAAGCCGATAAAATTTTTAAGCAGCGTTGATTTGCCAGCTCCATTTTTCCCAAGCAATCCATAGATGCTTCCTACTTCAAGTTTCAGGTTTAGATTTTTATAAAGCAGCTTTCTTT
>NZ_JBMQQG010000139.1:0-19525 GCF_057362405.1 Ginsengibacter sp. | reverse complement strand
TTTGAGATCAAGTACTTCAACCTTATCAACAATTTCATTCGTGTTATCCAACGCTTGTTTAAGATCATCAAAAGCGGTGCTCATCTCTGCAGTATTCTTGAGATAAAACTGGTTATTAGGAAAAGCAAAGCGTTTATTCTTAATACTCACATCATCGTCAGTAAATTCTCTAATAGCCGGCGTAGCCTGCTTTTCGCCTGTATTAATGCATAGCAAGATATCGTGTGCATTAAAATCTTTTTCATCTACATAGTGAGAATCGTTACTTGCAATAACGTTGACATTATATTTTTTTGCAAATTTTAACAGTACCTTATTTACCTTTTCCTGTTCAGGAATCCCATGTCGTTGCAACTCTACGTAATAATCTTTTTGAAAAATATTCAACCACCATTTAAATTCATTTTCTGCTTCTGCTTCGCCCTTCTTTAATATAAGTTGCGGTACCAAAGCGCCAAGGCAGCAGGTTGTTGCGATTAACCCTTCATGATATTTATGAATGAGTTCCTTGTCAATTCTTGGATATTTTGAATACATTCCTTCTACATATCCAAGCGATGTGAGTTTTACCAGGTTCTTGTAGCCAATATTGTTTTTTGCCAACAAGATCTGGTGGTGTCGCGGGTCTCGCTGTTCTTTGGTGAATTGTTTTTGAAGCCTGTGCTCGGTTATATAGAATTCGCAACCTACAATCGGCTTTACTTTTAAAGAACCGTCATCATTCTTTAATGTATGTGCATGTTTTACAAATTCAAATACGCCGAACATATTTCCATGATCTGAAATAGCCAGCGCCGGCATTCCATCAGCAACAGCTTTATTATACAATGCTTTTATAGAAGCAGCGCCGTCGAGCAAAGAAAACTGCGTGTGTACATGGAGGTGAGAAAACTTCATAATTCAACAAAAAATCTTATTGGCAAATATCGTAAAAAGCGGTCGGAGTCTTTTTGCAATTTACCCACAGTAATTGTCCATTAATGTTGTTAAAATTTTTATAAGAACCGGCTATAGAAATTTTTTTGTGTTTTTATAGTTAGAACCTTATCTTCGTTCAGCTTGAGAAATAAATAGTAAAAAATTTCGTTTGGAATAAAATTTGTTTTACACAATTTGTGGACATCCAATAACCAGGGAGTAAAAGAATCAGGAATTGTGTCTTACATGTTTTTTTGTTAATGAACCCCCAATAACCCAGGCCAATGAACAAGCTGAAATCTTTATTTATCGCTGCCGCATTAGTGGTGGTGTTGCTACCCGCTGCTGCACAAACCAGTATTAATGCTTCGCAGGGTGCTCCTTCCGATGAGTATTCTACTCCCAAATTTATTGATGGTATTTCGTTTACGCCGGAAGGTATTTTGCAAACTACCGAAAGTGGGGGCAGCAAAAGCATAAAGGTTGATGAAGCACCTGTTGTTGTTAAAAGCAATGATACGAAGGCGTCAGACGGGTCAGGTTCCTTAATAGAGAAACTAACCGGGCTACAGTTTAAATATGCAATGATGCTAAATGTAGAAGTTGAATCCTTAAAAAATCTATCGCTGTTTGGCTTTATTGATGATTGGTTCGGTACCCGTTATCGTATGGGTGGCAGTACAAAAGATGGAATTGATTGCAGCGCTTTGACGAGCAGTTTATTGCTGGCCGTTTATGGATTTGTGGTACCGCGTACCGCACGTCAGCAATACAAGGCCACGCAACATATAAAAAGAGGTAATCTGCAGGAAGGAGATCTTGTTTTCTTTAATACTCATGGTGGCGTATCTCACGTGGGGCTTTATCTTGATAACAATTATTTTGTGCATGCGTCGGCGAGCCAGGGGGTTACCATAAGCAGCCTCGATGATAATTATTATTCAAAAAGATTTATTTGCGGAGGTCGCGTGGAGGAAAACTAGATTAATAAAACGTATAAATCAAAAGGAGATTGACCTGGTCAATCTCCTTTTAATTTAGGGTCATTCTGTGTTTCTATTCTTTCGTGTTAAAACGTAGCAAGACCTGTGGCGGGTGCCGGAAGGCCGGGTGTGCTATTGATTAGTTCGAGCCCGCCGAAAAATTTTCTATGATAACTGCCGATTGTATTGGCTTTTGAATTTAACTCGTATACATAATAGTTGTTAGCCGCCACTACAATATCCAGGGGGCCGGCATCAGTTTTGGCAGCCTCACTTTCCACTAAATATAGGCCACCCCACGGCGCAACATAATAAGACGAAATATTGTTGGTGGCAGTATTTGTTGTGTATGCAAACCTGCCATATTTCGTTGTGGCAAACCAGCATGGAGCTGTCTGGTGGTCTGGAATCGCTCCATTGACGTCCCTGGGTTTACCGTTATTTCCGACAATGTAAGAAGTTGACGAGCCAGCACCTGCGGCACCTCCTACAGCGTTAGATACGATCATGTAGCGGTCGCGTGAAAAATCAAACCCAAAAGGAGTTTGACCTACAGAAGGCGTAAAGATGCCAGGGCTTACGGAGCCATTATTTTTAACTTTAAACGTACTAATAACATTCGTTGCTTTTTCTGTTACCACTATCCAGTTGCCACCTGGGATAAAAGATATTTGAGGAGCGTCTACTGCTATTGAACTTAAGGTCTGCGTTGAACCTGTAATATCTGTTAAACTACCACCGGCGCCAATTCTGAAGCCGTGAATATTATCGCTTCCGTGATTTAGTACATATAACAGGTTACCGTAAACGCTAACGCTGTTTGGCCTGGTGCCGCCTGAGTTTGCTGTATGTGCGAGTGTGAGGCTGCCATCGCTATTGATTTTAAATGAAGAAACAGAATTACTGCCAGCATTTACCGCAAATAACCAATTGTGATTTTTGTCTACCACTAATGCTCCTTGGGAACCCAGGCCTTTTCCGGTTCCTGCCCCGCCAGAAACTTCGGAACCTTTCCATTCCAGCGTTCCATTACTTTTTATTTTATAAACTAATATTTCATTGTTACCAGAATTGTTACTTTCTGTATAAAGGAAATGACCCCCGTTTTTATCTGCTTGTGTGGGACTATTTAACTCAGAATTAATAGCCGCTGAATTTTCGGTTATGGCTACTTCATCAGGATTGTCGCCGTTTTCCGACATCATCGCTTCAGTTGCTGATGTGGGGTTTGTCGGCGTGGTGAGATTCGTTTCTGTTTTTTTGTTGCACGATCCGATTGTGAAAGCAATGGCTATTGCCAACGACGTTTTTAAAAAATTAAACTTTTTCATTTTTTTTGTTTTGAGTGATTAAAAATTATTGTTGATTATTTTTTATTTTATACATGATCAATAAGTTCTATGCATACCTCTGCCATTATTCTTTTAAAGAATTTTTTTAACAGTGCAATGTTGCTTACTTTAAATGGCTGGTGATGCCAATTTGCAAACCAGCGCTGGTAACTGGTAGTTTACCAACCCCCATACCTTGCAGAGGAATTTTTAGAAATGGTTCAATTCTTATATTAAGTGATTTGTAAAAATTATATTCATATCCCAAACTAAAACCAGTTACCGCAGGCAATCCATAATCAGCTTTCTTATAAACGCCCGAAACTTTTTCTACTGCGCCATTCACGGTCGCGGTATATTGATTCTTTTCCTTTGTCATTATATAAGCCGATACGCCGCCCGTAAGAAAAATGTTAGAACGTTTTCCGGGAATAAAATCAAACCTGGCTTTTAATGGTATCTCTATTAAGGAGCTATTGCTTTCCAGGTTATTAATTACCATCCCCGAAGGCATAGTTGAACGAATTTCATTCATGTCAAAGTTTTTGCCTTCACTCAAATAATTCTTTTTGTTCCACACAATTCCGGATTCAAAGGATAGTGCGTGGTTAATTCTATATCCTAAAAGCAAACCTGCATCGAAGCCTGAGTTATCATAAGAGGCGGATTGAACCTTACTAAAATCAAAGCCAGTAATTACTCCGATATATAAGCCTTTCTTTCTCTGTATCAGGGCCGTTTTTTTATCACCATTTTTTGACGACGCAGAAGTCTCATTCGCATTGACGGGTTGTTTCAAATCACCTGCTTTCTTAACCTCGCTAATATTTTCCTCAATGGCAGTCTTTGAATTTTCGGCACTTTCATAACTGCGTTCTTGGGTTGACTTTTTGTCCGGTAAAAAATCATTACCACCTGTCTTAATCAAACTCTTATTCTTCAATTTAATTTCAATTGAATTTTGAACATAAACGTTAGAACGAACGAAAGCGTCAGTTGTCCCCGCTATAATATTTGTTGAACGACTACCCGAAAATCGTTGTTTCCCTTTTTTATTTTGAATAATTTTTTCCGAAGGATTTGGACCAGGTTCATCTACATTTCCAGGTATAACGGCGTTATTATCACCCGGCTTTTTGTTCAAAGTTGTATTACCCTTTTCTACCGTTGACTTGCCCGCAAGTTTCTTGTCGGATACATTCGGAGTAAAAATGTAAAACATTAACGAACCACCTACAAGCATACACAGAAATAAAATAATCGCAATTCCTTTCTTATTTCTTTTTGTTGTTACAGGAACAACAGCATCTTTGGAATCGTCGGCAACGGCAAGTTTTTTTGCAACACTTTGCCAATCACCCTTTCCATCTTTAAGGGGATAGTTTTCCGCTGCTCTTTGAAACAACTCATCCATATCGTCATCTAAATGCTGCATTCAGTCAATTCTTCTTTTTCGTTTAAGTATTTCTTCATTAAGGCTTTTGCTCTTAACAAGTTTGATTTTGAGGTGTTAACCGGAATCCCCAATGTCTCTGCAATTTCAATATGCGTGTATCCGTCGATAACCTGCATGTTGAAAACAATCCGGTAGGCCGGTGGTAGTTTTTTTACAAGTAATATAAGGTCTTTATAAATCGTCATCTGATCGGCTGATGTGCTTTTGTCTTTAATGTCCCACACTGAATTCGGAATACCTCCAATCTCCGGCAGCAGCATCTTTTTTCGTAAGAGATCAATAGATGTGTTAATCATTATCCTTTTTATCCATCCTGCCAGCATCTTGTCAATATCGTTTTCATTTTCACATTTGAATTTGTCAATGCGTGAGAAAAATTTTACAAATCCGTCATTGGTAACTTCCAGCGCTTCCTCGTAATTATATATATACCTAAAAACAATTTTTAAAGCAAAGGCATGGTGCATTTCATAAAGTATCTTTTGATATTTATGGTCATTTGCCCTGCAACCGTTAATAATTGTAGTTGTTCGCTCCAAAATTTAATTCAAGGGTTGAAAATTTGTCTTAGAAAACAGTTTTCTTAAAATTAATATTAATTGTCGTTTTATGGAATATCAAAACTCTCGAATGATCGCTTGTTTCCGGAATCTATTTTGTTATACGTATTTGCGGGCAAAGGGTTGCAGTTTTTCTAAATAATCTAAAATGGAAAAAAATTGAACAGGCCGAAAATTAATGAATCCCGGCCGGCTATTTGCTAACATCAGGAAAGTTTGCCCTAAATTATTATATGGAAAAAAAATACCCATTTTATTTAAGATCAACAGTCGCTCTTTTCGGTATCATCCTTTTAATTTTTGTTTTTTGGGTGCTAAAAGGAATATTGATCCCGTTGGCATTTGCATTGATGATTGCAATTCTATTAAATCCGATGGCGAATAAATTACAGCAGAAAAAAATTCCTAAAGTAATTGCTATTATTATTTCGCTGGTTGTTGCACTTCTCTTTGTTGCAGGCGTGATGATTTTTGTTTCGTCTCAAATGGCAAAATTTTCTACAAATATGCCTGAGTTGAAACAAAAGTTTTCGGAACTTTTTGGTCAATTTCAGTTTTGGCTCAGGGATCATTATTCTCTTTCGTTGAATAAGCAAAAGGAATTGCTTTCGGAGGCAGGTAACGATCTTAAACCTTTAGTGACTCAAACGCTGGGAACCGTTTTGGGTACGTTAAGTGTAATTGTTTTATTGCCGGTTTATATCTTCCTGATATTATTTTACAAGACGCTTATTCTTAATTTTCTGTATGAAATTTTTGCTGAAAAACATTCCAAACAAGTGAGTATCGTTTTGGATCAAACAAAAAACGCCATACAAAGTTATATGATCGGCCTGCTGTTGGAAGCGATCATTGTAGCTGCATTAAATTCTGCTGCGCTTTTAATACTCGGCGTGCAGTATGCGATATTACTGGGTGTAATTGGTGCTATCTTAAATGTGTTGCCTTACATTGGAGGTATTATCGCAATAGCGCTTCCAATAATTATTGCCACTATTACAAAAGACGGGTACACCACACAAGTAGCAATAGTAATAGCCTACATGGTAATTCAATTTATCGACAATAATATTTTAGTTCCACGTATCGTTTCTTCCAAAGTAAAAATTAATGCGCTTGTATCAATCGTAATTGTTTTGCTGGGCGGGGCCGTTTGGGGTCTTTCGGGTATGTTTTTATCTATCCCATTTATCGCAGTACTCAAAATTATTTTTGATAGGGTAGATGAATTGAAACCCTGGGGCAAAATATTGGGAGATGAAATTCCTGTTCATCACAAAGGACATCTTTGGATGCGACGCAAGAGATCAAAAGTTTCTTTGTCAGAAAAAATAACACAACGGAGTTAAATGTTTTTGATCGAAGGTAAAAAAAGGCCCGTTTATCGAGCCTTTCTCTTATCAAAATATATAATCAAAAACTGGCGTCATCTGCGCTCGGGCCATAACTTCCGGGAATCGGCACATCTAATAAACGAAGATACACCCCCAATTGCGCCCTGTGATGAATAATCTGGCTCATTGTCATTCTTATAACTTCACTTTTAGGAGACGTATCGTAAATGTCCTTCCCATTACGCAACGTCCAGCTTTCATCTAGTTGCTCCTCTTTTGCCGCTTCAAGATGAGTTCGTCCATCGGCAAGTTTTTCTTCAAAGTATTCCATCAATTCTCTTGTGTTATTTATTATGTGAGGCGTATAAGGACTGGTGGCAAAATCAAGTTCGCTGGTTTTTAAGATCATCGTAATCCATGAAGGCAATTCAGCAATGTGTGTTGCCAGGCTGCGTAGCGTCATGCTTTTTGGATGAGGTTGCCAGTCATATTTATCATCCGGGACAATAGAAAGCATTTTACGGGTTGTCTTAGCTTCATCATCAAGTTGCTTAAGAAAAAATTTAATCAGTGACATAATTTATAATTTTTATTTAAGCAAAGAAAACACTACATGCTGACAACCCTATGGCAGCGTGTTTTCAAACTTCAAAAAAAATGATTAATAATTTACCGGTAAAAGCTTCATGTACTCGCTGAGCTCGATGTGATCTATTTTGTTAAAAGGAATATCCGTATCCTTTATTCGCAAAATTCTTGATACTCTAAAATCGCGGTAATCTTTTCTCATATTGCACCAGGCTATCATGTGCCAGTTTAACGCATAAAATACCAGGCCAATAGGTTCTGCCTGCCTTTTGCTGATTTCGTTTTTAGTGTTCTTATATTCAAATTCAATAATAGTTTTTGATGTTATCGTGTTTTGAATAACAGATAAATATTCATAATTATTTACAAAACAGGTTGGCACTTGCAGCTTGATATTATTATTGAGAAATTCCAATTTTTCTTTTTGTGAATTTCGAAGAACGGCTTTAACCTTATTCAAAGCGCTGCTATAATTTGTTTGAATCGACTTATCAGCAAAGCCATATACAATTGATTCCATCAATAAAAGTGCATTGGCTTCTTCCGAATTAAATGCAATCGGAGGCAGAAAGTATCCCTGCACAATGAAATAGCCTTTAGGTTGCTCGAAACTCACCGGTATTCCTTGTTCACCAAGTGCCTTAATATCCCTGTAAACTGTTCTAACGCTTATCTGGAACTTGTCAGCGATTTTCTCGGCTGTTACATATTTTTTTGATTGTAACAAAGTCAATATCCCAAATAGCCGGTCAATTCTGTTCATGTTTAAAATTGATTCTGTAAATATTTTTAGTCAGCCGTCTTTCTGATTTTGAAGTTATGAATTTTGTTCTTCATACGATGCTGTGGGGCGGTAATATAACAATCTGTCTTTATCGTCATCATTTTTTATATTTGTAGATATATAATCCAAAAAATTTGTTGATATGCCTTCGTTTGATCTCGTAAGTAAAGTTGATTTACAAACACTCGATAATGCTGTAAACACAGTTGAAAAAGAAATCAAAAACCGCTTTGATTTTAAAGGAAATCACGTAGTAATCGATCTAAATAAAAAGGACTTTGTGCTTAACCTGGAAGGAGAGAGCGATATGAAAATCGGCCAGATAATAGATGTGCTTATTAGCAAGAGTATGAAACAGGGCCTGGCCGCCGAGATTTATGACTTAAGTAAAGAGCCCTACCAAAGCGGGAAAATAGTCAAAAAAGAAATCCCGGTTAGAAACGGCATAAAGCAGGAAGATGCTAAGAAGATTGTAAAGCTTATTAAAGATTCCAGGTATAAGGTGCAGGCGGCCATCATGGACGATATCATTAGAATTACTGCAAAGAAAATCGATGATTTACAGGCAGTTATCCAGGCTTCAAAATCATGGAACCTCGGGCTGGCCTTCCAGTATGTAAATATGAAAAATTAGCCGATTTTAGTTTTGCAGGTATTTTTTATTTCGTTAGCTTTGCAAACTCAAAAATACATGGAGACTCGTTTAGAGGCAGCCATGTTAAAACAAAACAATATGAAAAAAGATATTCATCCAACAAATTACAAGTTCGTAGTTTTTAAGGATATGAGTAATGGCCACATGTTTCTGAGCCGTTCAACTGCGTCATCCAAAGAAACAGTTACCTGGGAAGATGGCAAAGAATACCCTGTGGTTAAACTTGAAATTTCAAACACTTCTCATCCTTTTTATACGGGTAAAAATGTGTTGGTAGATACGGCGGGCCGCATCGACAAATTTAAAAGACGTTACGAAAAAAGAGATAAATAATAATTTAGTTTTGATTTTTTATCCCCCTCTATTGGGGGATTTTTATTTTATCCTCTCTTCATTAATAAGTAGTTTAGCGAATGAATATTTTGCTGGATGATGCTCCCTTCAACGAAAGCCTTTATCCTTTTGGTGCTGTAAGATCGATGGCACATATAAGAATTGGCATCCTCACAATCTTTGAAAAATGGCAGTTGATTTTCCCGGGTGCAATTTTTGTAAGCTCGGAAGTTGCGCACGATGCTGATATTTCCTCGTTTAATAAAATACCTGCCAACGTTATTCCCTCGACAAATTTTTTAAATGGCCTTGAAAAAGAAACAAATACTTTCCCCTCAATTGAAGATTGTAAAATATTGGAATATCCCTGGCAGATATTTGAATACAATGCATGGGCAATACAACAGGATTTTGAATTGATAACAAAAGGCAGAAAATCTGCAGAGATTCCTTCAACAAATCAATTAATACATGCTGAAAATATCTTTGTTGAAGAAGGATCCAACATAAGTTACTCGGTTCTAAATGCAACTGATGGCCCGATATATATTGGAAAGAATGCAGAAATCTTTGAAGGCTGCTTCATACGCGGTCCATTTTCATTGGGCGAAGGAAGCCGGCTAAAAATGGGCGCTAAAATATACGGTGGAACAACGATTGGTCCTTACAGCCTGGCTTCAGGGGAAATTAAGAATGCAATATTAATGAGCTACAGTAATAAGGCGCATGATGGATATTTGGGAGATTCTGTAATAGGTTCGTGGTGTAACCTGGGGGCCGGTACCAGTAACTCAAACCTAAAAAATACAGGTGGTATTGTAAAAATTTGGAGTAAAGAGACGAAAGATTTTGTGGCGGCAGGATATAAATGTGGCTTGCTCATGGGCGACTATAGTCGTTGCGCCATTAACACTTCATTTAATACCGGTACTGTTGTGGGTGTAAGTTGTAATGTTTTTGGAAATGTCTTTTCGTCAAAATTTATTGATGACTTTACATGGGGCAATGAAGATTATATTTTTGAAAAAGCCATATCAGATGCTAATAACTGGAAAAAAATGAAAGGGCTCGAGATTACAGAACAGGAGATAGAATCACTTAAAAAAATTTATCAAACAAAACATAAACAATGAGAAAACAAATTGCAGCAGCCAACTGGAAAATGAATTGTACTCTTGAACAGGCAAATGAATTAATAGATGGACTTATAGAAGAAAATTTATCGATTACCCGCGACCGTGAGGTAGTTTTAGCCGTTCCATTTCCCTACCTTATGATGGCGAAGGAAAAGCTAAAAAACTCACCGGGTTTTAAGATTGCGGCACAAAACTGCTATACACAATCTTCAGGCGCCTTTACCGGGGAAATAAGTGCACCAATGCTGCAATCGATAGGAGTTGATTATGTAATTATCGGCCATAGCGAACGACGCGAAATTTTTGGTGAGGATAATAAGATGCTGGCGCAAAAAGTCGATATCTGTTTGACCAATAATCTAAAACCAATTTTTTGCTGCGGGGAACCTTTGCAAATAAGGGAAGCTGAAACACAAAATGAGTATGTTGAAACCCAAATAAAAGAAGGCCTTTTTCACCTTAATGAAACACAACTGCAAAATTTTGTGGTGGCCTACGAACCAATCTGGGCAATAGGTACCGGTAAAACCGCCTCTTCTCAACAAGCGCAGGATATGCAGGCGCACATCCGCGGAATATTTGAAGAAAAATATGGCGACACGGTGGCAGAAAACATTTCAATTTTATATGGAGGAAGTGTGAAACCTAGTAATGCCAAAGAGATATTTGAAAAGCCCGACGTTGATGGCGGATTGGTGGGCGGAGCGTCTTTGATAATAGCAGACTTTACGGCTATTATTAAGAGCTTAAAGTAGCACGCATCATGGGATTGTCAAATTATTAAATCTTGCTTTTAATAACAATAGTTTGTGTTTAAACTTGTCGTCAAATTATTAATTTGGGTTTCAATTTAAAAAAAACATTTATGAAAAAAATTATGATTGCTTTGTTTTGTCTCGTGGCAACACTGGGGTTCACCAACGTAAATGCACAAACAAAACCTGATGCAAAAAAAACAACTAAAACAACAACCGTAAAAGCAAAAGAAACAGCGACCACTACCGCCACAACTACAAAAACAAAATTAAAGAAAGATGGCACTGCCGATATGAGATACAAGGAAAACAAGGTAGCAGCGAAAGCTAAACCAACCGGCCCTGTTAAAAAAGATGGTACAGCCGACATGAGATATAAGGCAAATAAAACAACCACAACAAAAACTACTGCGACAAAAACAAAAACTACTAAATAATCAACATCAACCTCAAAATTGAAAAAAGCATTCCATTAACAGGGATGCTTTTTTTATATTATTATTTCATCAATAGGAATTTCCTCTCCCGTAGCTGCCGAGTTCAAATCAGCAGGTTTAAATGAATTTAGTTTGTCAATATATATTACGGTTTTTTCTCCGGAATGATTCCGTTCAAACATAGGTTCAAACTTTCCCCCATAATATATTTCACCAAATACATAAGATGTTCTTGCAACAACAATATTTGAAAACATATCATCAAAAGCTCTTAAAGATACCACCACTTCTCCCGTCATATTTTCAAAGTCGGTTTTAGTAAAATTATAAAGCGGGCTTTTTGCGTTAATCGGGTGTACAACCGTCCAGCTTAAGGTGAGTGCATTTACTGTGCTGAATTCAAGATCAAGCTGGTAGAACCGGTTAACCTTCACGCCATTTTCTTCCAGCGTCATTCCTAATGTAACATTTACTACGGCGTCTACCAGGTTGGTGTTCTTAAAAGGAACGAGTCTAAACATTAAGGCATTCGTTTCTTTATAAGGGGCAATTAATGCATTGTGGCTAAAGCGCAGATACGCAACTGGTTTTGAAAATCTTCCATATAACAGGCCTGTTGCTAACGCAAAACTTAATAATCCTAAAAGCGCTTCAAACGCAGCAACAGAGCTGGATAAAAATCCGATGGGACTAATACGTCCATAGCCAACTGTAGTAAAAGTCTGCGTGCTAAAGAAAAATGATTCTGCAAAGTTGGTGAGCGTGGAAGGTGAAGGAATTTCACCGAGGCTTTGTACACCGATTAGAAAATAGATGGTTGCAAAAATTAAATTTATGCAGACATAAAAAAGAACAATAATTAAAAAAAATTTCCACCTCGGAAGCAATAACATGGTGTGATACCAGCTTATCTTTTCTAAGAAACTGATTCCTTTTTTTTCAATATTAGCCCTGCCGTTCTTATTGATGAACCTGCCTCCATAGTTGTTTGCGTTAATGCCAAAGCCTGTATTAATTTCTGGCTTTGCACCTGAATTTATTTTAGGAATTCTCGCCATAATATTTTGAAAAAAATGTTTTTAAATAGTGTAAAAATCCTACTATTGAAAATTAAGTTCTAAAAGGTAAAAAAGCAATTTTAATAATGCAGCACCATTGTTAAACAAAAGAAGCCCGCAATTTTAAATCCTTATTTATTTCTTCAGAAATATGCCTCTCCAATTAAGATTGTAATTTAGACCAATGAGTAATGAGAAAAATACTATCCCCTCTTTTTACCGAGGATTCCTGAAATTGTTTTCAGGACTGGTTTTAGTGAAGGTATTAAATTTTATATTTTCAATAATACTGCCAAGATTTTACCTACCTGTTGATTATGCTTCCCTTGGTGTTTTCACAGCAACCATTTTAATACTTACGGAAATCAATACATTAAAACTGGATGTAGCGATCTTTTTTCCAAAAGAAGATCAAGATGCACTGGAAATAGTGCATTCCGTGTTCTTGATATCATTCTATTTTTCAATCATCATTTTATTGATTAGCATATTTTTGATCGTCCTTGGGTTTTATAATTCATTGTATGTTTTAACAGCATTGGTTTTGATAACTTACGGTGTAGGACAAGCGCTGAGTGCCTGGTTTAACCGGAAAAAAGAGTACAAAAGACTAAATGTCTCCAGAGTCGTCCAGGCTGCTTCGACGCCGATACTATCATTAATTTTTATATTTTTTTTTAAATGGCATTTTGGATTGATAATGGGCTTCGTTTTAGGGCAAGTGATAAGCACGTTGTATTTGGTTTTTTCTTTCAAGCATCTCAATATTAAATTGATTAAAAGATCTATAGTGTTAAAGTATATTCGCCGTTATAATCAATTCCCAAAATATGGGGTACTGTCTTCCCTGGTTAATAGTATTTCAAATAACAGCATCGTAATTTTTATTAAATATTTTTTTGGTGATTTCAATGCGGGTTATTACACATTGGCTTCAAGAGTCTTAAGCATTCCTGGCGGGATATATTCCACTGCCATTTCTCAAATTTATCTGCAACAAGCCAGCCTCCTTGATAATCTCGCTTTAAGAATTTACTCAAAAAAGATTGTTTGGTTCGGGTTCCTGCTAGGAATCATTCCAGCCATCCTTTTTTTGTTTTTTGGACAATCAATTTTTGGTTTTGTGTTCGGGGTAAAGTGGTTGGCGGCAGGTAAAATGGCACAGTATATAGCATTATGGTTTTTTTTTCAAATTCTAATTGGGCCCGTCGGGTTTATGCTGGATATTAAGCAAAAATTAAAATTTGAACTTAACTGGAACTTCCTGCTATTAATATTCCGGGCCCTGGCAGTAATTGTGGGAGTGCTTTTGAACGATCTGTTTGTAATGCTATTAATTCTTACGGTCGTTGGAATTTTAATGAATTTGCTGCTATTAAGATATGTATTGAAATTAACCGACAACGACACAAACTAAATGATGAAGCTATTATTTTCTGCCTAATTGCTGGCTTTCCCAAGGCTTATCTTCCTGAAAGGCCAAGGTTGCCGGCTGCTTTGCATTAAATAAAAGGTCGCAATCATTATGACTTAATAATCTTACGGATAGAGTTGCCCAATTTATTGTCCTTAGTTAGTTGCCATAATTTCGTTTTACGCATTGTATCAATTATGCGGTTAGGCGAGTTCCATAGCACCAGTATTTCGGTGCCAAAATATTTCGATTCCTTAAATATGAATTCTGGCGCCAGTGTTCTTAACCCTGCCTGATATATTTCTTTCATATGCTGCATATTTGTGAAAGCCACTTTATTGTCAAATACCGCAACGGGAATTAGTTTTGAGTTGCCGCCTAATAAATATTTGCACGTTCCTTCCGATACTCCAGGCCACTGATCCTCGAAAACGTCGTCGACAATTATTATTCCGCCATTAGAAATTGTATTTTCAGCTACTTCTAAATCGTGATAAACTATTTCGGCTGTGTGCCCGCCATCAATTGAGAAAATTTTTATTGTACCATTAGCATCCTTTAATACTTGTTCGGGCGCAAGAGATAAAGAATTCTTGAGAATGACATTAATTCTGGGTAAATCACATTTATGTTTATTCAGATTGGAAAGCAATTTTTCTTTATCACCCTCACCGGATTTATCAACATTTTGGTCTTGCATCTCAAATAGATCATACGCAACGGACTTTTCATGCCCGTTGGTAAGCAAATGAAGTAAAATAAATGAACGTCCGTGATGAACCCCAATTTCGCAAACAGCACCAGTAATTTTATTCTGACTCTGGATTTCCGATAGTTTTACAATAGTTTTTAGTGCCAAATATGAAAAAAACCCTTCGACGTTTCTATATCCATGTGTAATATACTTTTTTAGATTATCGGTCATAAACCTGCCCAATTATTAACTAGTGATTGATAATTATTGAAATTAGCTTAAAAAGTGAGATGCCTCAAAAAATATGTTGGCTCCCTATTCGACCTTAAATGCTAATCAACGTCAATATTTCAGCTGGAACCGGTAGTGATCAGCTGGAGATATAAACTTTAATAATATTTGTTATTTCATTTTGCTACAAACAACTAACGGAAACCATTTATCATGCCCATTCATCAATGCCGTTTCATTACCTTTGCAGCGTTTTTAAATTATCTTTCCAAAAAATGAAGAACATAAGAAATTTTTGCATTATTGCACATATTGACCATGGGAAAAGCACCCTTGCCGACCGCTTGTTGGAATTTACGCATACAATCACCGATCGTGAAATGCAGGCCCAGGTTTTGGATGATATGGACCTGGAAAGAGAGAAAGGTATTACCATAAAAAGCCATGCCATTCAAATAAACTATCCATTCCGTGGAACTGAGTATGTGCTGAATCTCATCGATACGCCCGGCCATGTTGACTTTAGCTATGAAGTGAGCAGGGCGTTGGCTGCGTGCGAAGGAGCTTTGTTGTTGGTAGATGCTACGCAAGGCATACAGGCGCAAACAATTTCAAACTTATACCTGGCTATTGACAATGACCTTGAGATAATTCCCGTTATTAATAAAATTGATATGGACGGCGCCATGATTCCTGAAGTTGAGGACCAGATAATAGAATTGACGGGATGCAAACATGAAGATATTTTACATGCCAGCGCCAAAACGGGTATCGGCATCGAAGAAATACTAACGGCCATCATTAATCGCATTCCTGCTCCGAAAGGAGCTTATGATGCGCCGCTGCAGGCGTTAATATTCGACAGTGTTTTCAATAGTTTCCGCGGAATTATTGTTTATTACCGGGTTTTCAATGGTGTGCTCAAAAAAGGCGATAAGATTAAATTTTCTAATACCGGCAAAGAATATGGGGCCGATGAAGTAGGCATTTTAAAGATTGGCTTGTCGCCAAGGCAGGAGGTAAAAGCCGGGGACGTCGGTTACATTATTACAGGCATTAAAAATGCTAAAGAAGTAAAAGTGGGCGATACAATTACAACAACAGTTAATCCATGTAAAGAATCTATCAAAGGTTTCGAAGAGGTTAAACCAATGGTATTTGCGGGAATCTTCCCGGTTAATACTGATGAATTTGAGGAGTTAAGAGACTGCATGGAAAAGTTGCAGTTGAATGATGCCTCACTAACGTTTGAGTTGGAAACGTCACAGGCTTTAGGTTTTGGTTTCAGATGCGGCTTTCTAGGTATGTTGCACATGGAAATTATACAGGAGCGCCTTGAAAGGGAGTATAATCAAACGGTAATTACAACTGTGCCCAACGTAAGTTTTATTGCCTACACAACCAAAGGCGATAAAATTATCGTAAATAACCCGACACAGATGCCTGACCCCAGCCGGATTGAAAAAATCGAAGAGCCGTTTATAAAAGCGCAGATTATAACAAAGCCGGAGTATATTGGAAATATTATGACGCTTTGTATTGGCAAGCGCGGACTTCTTATCAACCAGGGTTATTTAACGCCAACCCGTGTTGAGCTTACTTTTGAGATGCCGCTTACAGAGATTGTTTTTGATTTTTACGACAGGCTTAAGAGTGTTACCAGGGGATATGCGTCATTTGATTATCATCCCATTGGTTATCGCGAAAGTGATATTGTAAAGATGGATATTTTATTAAATGGGGAGAAAGTCGATGCATTGAGTTCATTAATTCATCGTATACGTTCGCAGGATTTTGGAAGAAAACTTTGCGAAAAATTAAAAGAACTGGTGCCTCGTCAACAATTTCAAATTGCTATACAGGCCGCTATCGGCGCTAAAATTGTTGCCCGTGAAAATATAAGTGCTATGCGCAAAGATGTAACAGCGAAGTGTTATGGCGGTGATATTAGCCGAAAAAGAAAACTCTTGGAGAAACAAAAGGAAGGTAAGAAAAGAATGAAACAAATAGGTAATGTAGAAGTTCCGCAAGAAGCATTTTTGGCCGTTCTTAAATTGGATGAATAAAATATTTGTAAACTAAAATTAAATGCTATGTCACGATTGTCACTGAACGATGAAATGAATATTGAGGTGAGAGTCCTTTTAATTGCGAAAGGAACTGATGAACCCATTACCAGTAAAGATTATTCGGTCCGGCTTTTTGATAAAGATATTTTTAATGATGATTTTTTAGGTGAGAGTTCGCCTGATGCAGATGGACGTGCAACATTTATTATAACAGAACGCCATTTTAAAGGCTTTGCAAAGCTCGATGAGAAACCCGATTTTTATTTTGTAGTATATAAAAATAAAAAAGAAATTTTTAAAAGCAGGGTAATGAAGAACCTCGATCTGAGGGACATTGAAGAATTCAAAATGAAAGAAGGAGAAATTGTTGACCTCGGAACTTTCTTAATCGACGCCTAAAGATCACTTATCTTTTTTCAAATCTTTCACTGGCTTCGATGGTGGTATACTGTCGTTATCTTCTTCTGTATTTTCAGGTCTCCTGCTACTTAATTTCGTTTCGTCTATATTGCCCTGTGCATCTAAGACTGGCTGTGGCAAAGGTTCCTGTCCTTCCGGCGTTTTTTGCGTGAATACTTTTTGTATGTGGACCCATTTACCATCTCTCCAGGTAAGTCCTTCATAATCGCCGTCAGGTATGTAGGTATATTTTTTCTGCGGCTCGCCCGATTCTGAAATCAAATGCTCATAAATAATCATGTCCTGGTCAGGGTCGTAGGTTAAACGCGGGCTTGCATTTTTCTTATATTCCATTATATACCTTGCCCTGGATTTTTTTATAACACTGTTGTCCTGGAAGCTAAAACATGATCCGCCAAATACAGGCTGACCATCATTGAACGTAAGAATTTCAATCACTTTTTTATTACTGCTGATCGTATTCTCAATATAGCCCAGCAGGGTGTAATAATTTTTTCCGAAGGCATGTTTTTCAATGATCTTATAATAGACTGCACCCATCCATCCGAAATTATTGCCAATAGTATCTTCTTCATTTATTGTCACATCCGATTTATCAATAAGCGGAAACAGTTTTAACGAACCATCTTCAGTTCTCATTTGAATAGCACCATGTTGCCTTGTTAAATTCTCATTAATCACCATTTGCCAGGTAAATATTTTAAATGAGCTGTCTTCGGGCACCAGCTTCGAAATCGTGATTAAAGAATCAAAAGGGTAATAGAATGAATTCTTAATTTTTAAGGCACGAACAAACATTTTAGTGAACTGGCTGTCGGCCGCAAATCTTACCGCGGCGGTTCTTCCCTGGATTATTTGCAGGGCAAATGATTTAAGAGAATCCTCTTTTTTATGCAGCTGGTTTCTTTCTGAGTTGTTGATCTGTGCAAAACAGGCACTACCGACTAATAAAAAAGCAAAAACAAAAAGACTCAATTTCTTCATCAAAAAAGTTTAAACAAAGGAAACAGAATTTGCCCGATTATATTGTTAAGCGGCAAAATTTAACTAAGCTATAATGCCCTCGCAACAGATATCAGATCGTTATATACCAGGTCAATATCGGGATGTGTTAAAGCAACTTCTTTCCTTGTAGTCGGTAAAAAGATATTAATGCCGATATTTAGATTTCTGCCAAACTTCATATCGCTTAAAGTGTTTCCAATCATAATACTTTTGGAGAAATTAATCTCGGGGAAATCCTTCTGTGCCTGCAAACCCATACCGGGATTGGGTTTCCTGTTGGGACTTTCGGTTTCAAAATCTACTGAATAATATATTTTATCAATTCGTCCGCCGGCTTTTTCAAATTCCTGCACCATGTTTTTGTGAATCAAATCGAGATCCTCCAGTTTTGTAAGCCCTTTTGCAACACCACGTTGGTTTGTTACAATAAATATCTTTCCAAATTTTTCTGAAAAAATTTTGAGCGCATCTTTCACGCCATCATAAAATTTAAATTCTTCCCATTTATGAATATAATCTTCATGCTTTTCATCATTAATAACACCGTCACGATCAAGAAATAAGGTCCATGTTTTATCTATCTTTTTTAGACGAGATACATTTGGATAATTCTCTAATTCAGTTCCCTCTCCATCGGAGAGGGGTTGGGGTGAGGCTTCTTCTGAACTAAATTCTCTCTGTGCTCTTTCATAATCTTCCGGAATACCAATGTCAATAAAATATTCATCCTGGATTAAGCCGAACATCCTGCTTTTGCCTACAAATTTTTCTAAATAATCTTTCTCAAAAGAAAATTTATCGGCAAGATTATTGTTTAAAAAAGATTCTGTATTTAGCGCATACACGCCACCGTTAATTAAGCCTGTTTCATAAAATTGTTTTTCGTTAAATGATACTATTAAATTAATTTCATTTAGTTCAACAACACCATACCTGTCAAAATTCTTCATTGGTTTCAAACACAAAGTACAATCTGAATTGTGTTGCACATGGAAATTATCCAGTTCACTTATGTCCACCTTAAATAAGGTGTCGCCGTTGCACACCAGTATATTTTTTTCAGCAGTTTTTTGTAAAGCCAATTTTACTGCGCCACCTGTGCCTAAAGGTTCTTTTTCTACTGAGAATTGAAAGTCTGTGCCTGCATAATTGTTCGCTATAAAACTTGTAATACTGTCACTTTTGTAGCCTACCGAAAAAATGAAACTTTCAATGCCATTATGTTGAAGATGAGCTATAACGTAGTGCAGGAAGGGATTTCCGGCAACTGGTGCCATGCATTTCGGAACGTCAGAGACTACGGAACGAAGTCTTGTGCCAAGTCCGCCTGCCAAGATAATAGCTTGCTTAATCATTAGTTTCTG
>NZ_JBMQQG010000138.1:0-11562 GCF_057362405.1 Ginsengibacter sp. | reverse complement strand
ATCTTTCCGGAGAAAAAAGGCAAGAAGAATTACCCAGGAATACCCGGCCAAAATAGATTCATTTGATTTAAAAAATGAAGGTAAAATTGAATTTGCCAATTGGGATAATCCACTCTTAAGCCCAAAATTTGTAAGCCAGGAGATGGTTGATTTTTTTAAAAAATTTATTAAACATGGCGACCTCGTAATTGATATTGGAGCTAACATAGGCGATACAACCGTGCCAATGGCATTAGCGGCGGGCAGTTCGGGAATCACATTGGGCTTTGATCCTAACCCGTATGTTTATAAAATTTTAGAAATTAATGCCTCTCTCAATAAAGACAAACAAAATATTATTCCACTGCTAAACGCGATATCAGTAAAAGATGAAGATTTTTATTATGTATCCTCGGAAGCATCTTTTTCCAACGGAGCCATATCTCCTACTAAAGAAAGTAAGCATGGAAAATTTGTGTATCCCAATAAAATTAAAGGCATTAACCTGTTGCAATTTTTGGAAAAGAATTACATGGATAAACTCAATGTTTTCTCTTTTATAAAAATAGATACTGAAGGCTACGACAAAGAAATTATTAAATCCATTCACGACTTAATAGAAAAATACAAACCTACTATAGTTGCTGAAAGTTTTGGTGACAGCACCAACGAAGAAAAAATAGAATTGTACGACGTTATTGCCCGGCACGGCTACGAAATATTTTACTTCGAAGACTTTGATATAACAGCAGAAATTATTAAGCTGGAAAATAGTCATGAAATAACCAACTGGAAAAAAACTATTAATATTTATGCGATCCCCATAAGTAAAAAGTTGTAACAGTCCCATCATTTCCCCGTTCAAAATTCTTAAAATAATTGACCTATCAATTTCCCTTTGGATGAAACAATTGAGGTTTCTTAAATCCTGCAAGCCGATTTCCTTTTAGAAAGTTTTAGCACAACACGGATATGAAATATTTTAGTTTGCTGACTTTGATAGTAATGCCAAATCATTAAACTTGAGTATTGTCATTTTATGACAAATTGGGGAAAGACATTACGTATTTACGAAGTGCTAATAGAGAAAAATTATAACATCTGAACTTCACTACGAAGTCTAAAAATTGATGGTACTATTGTTGCATATATTTTTCATTCCAAACCTGGAAGGACCAAAAAGTAATTCATGGAACTTCCGGGAATAAATATTTAATGGTATAAAAAATGAAATCACCCACTCCACAATGCTCGTTGATAATAACTACTTATAACTGGCCGGAGGCTTTGGATAAAGTTTTACGAAGTGTTGCCTGGCAATCAATTCTCCCCGGCGAAGTACTAATTGCTGATGACGGGAGTAACGCAGATACTACAGATATTGTAAAAAAAGTCCAGGATACATTTCCGATTGCTATTAAGCATTATTGGCAGGAGGATGTAAAGAAAAGAAAAACACGTATAAATAATATCGCCATTTCCAAAGCTAAGTACGACTACCTTATATTTATTGATCATGATATAATATTACATCCAAAGTTTATAGAAGATCATCTTTCATTGGCAAAACCGGGATGCTTTGTTAACGGCAGTCGCTTTTTGATAAATAAACAAAGCACGGATATGGTTTTGGCAAATCAAAACATGACACCGTTAGTCCTCAAAAAATTAAGAGGGAAAAACAATCTGAATAAAATGCGCTTCCCTTCTTTGATGGCTTACTTGGCCAGCAGATATCAATCACACGATAATATGGCTCATATTGTAAGAGGATGCAATATGGCTTTTTGGAAAAAGGATCTTCTTGCAGTTAATGGGTATGATGAAAGATACCAGGGTTGGGGAAGAGAAGACAGCGATATTGCTATTCGTCTTTTCAATAATGGCATTAAAAAAAGATCTATAAAATTTGGAGGAATCGCGTACCACCTTCAACATAAAGAAGCTAATAAAGCCGATGATGATTTATATGAACGGATGATGACAACTGTATTAGAAACTAAATCGAGATGGGCTGAAACAGGTTTAAATCAATATTTCAAAAATAATTCAGATACTTTTCAAGCAAAATAAAACCAATGATTGTTGATACCCTTATCAATTCATAATTTTTAAATCCTGCAACCTGGTTTCCTTTCAGAAAATTTTGTTCAATAAAACTTAACATGCGATATTTTAATTTATCGTGTTTGTGTTTTCTTATTTGTTTTACGTGAGGATACAACTGGTGGTTCCAGTTAAATTTTTTTATAAAATCTTCCATTACTGCTGGGTGGGTATCCTTGAAAATTTTCAACCGGCTTAAATCACCATAATCAAAACTGTTCGCTTCATCCTTAAACAATGAAGCTGCTTTGTCTTCTCCCTGCATATGCGTTTCGAATGAAATCCTTTTTTTCTGCATCATCTCCGGGGGGCGTACCCATCCATAATGATACACGAATGCATCCACTTGCGCTACCTTAAGTTTATACGTATTTTCCTTCTGAAAATAATTAATGCCATCAAAATCCGGAATGCGGCGGAACGATTGTGCATCACGCCACGAATGAATTTCAGGGTTGTTCCGAACGATCCTTATTTCTTTAGGATACCAGGCGTGCGAAACGATATAATGGGAATAATCGCCCCAAAAATGCCTGTAATTAAATAGTAACCCTTCAACGGCGTGATTATGCAAAAGTTCATTACACCTGTTTTTGATTGTTGACAAATATTTTTCATGTATCACTTCATCACTTTGCAGGTAAAAAAGCCAGTCTCCTTTACAATGTTCTTTGGCAATATCCGTCTGGTGCGCATATTCGCTCCCGTTAGGGTACTTTTCAATATCCCATTCCGTACGAATAATTCTAATTTTATCGGAGTTGATTTTTTTGATTTCTTCGAAAGTGAAGTCATCTGCATCGCAGTTGCCAAGAGCAATTACAAATTCATCAACTATTGGCAAAATGGACTCGATAGATGCTTTAACAGGGTAATATAATTTAGTAGCATTCCTTACCATACTAAATCCGCTGATCAACATATTTTAATATTTGTTTGTTTCAAATGTAAAGATTAAAAATTACCACAAATATCTTGTCTGCTCATAAATAGTTTTCCATTAATTAGTGCCGTCGTAAATTTGTAAACTCAAAAGTTTTTCCAGATGACCAATTTCGTTCCCATATTTCCATTATCTATAGTTGTGTATCCTGGCGAAGATTTGAATCTCCATATTTTTGAACCAAAATATAAACAGCTAATAAAAGAATGTTTCGATCAAAAAAAGCCTTTCGGAATGCCGGTGGTTATTAACAATAAAGTAAACGAACTGGGAACGCTGGTAGATATAGTAGAAATTTCAAAAGTATACGACACAGGCGAAATGGATATCAAAACAAAAGGGCAAAAGGTTTTCAGGGTGTTGGAAATTATAAATGAAGTGCCGGATAAATTATACAGTGGTGCGATTGTTAGCTATCCCGTAAACAACGGGCATGGGAAAAAATTATTGATGACAAAAGTTATAGCTGCAATAAAAGAGCTCCATAAACTGCTAAACGTTACTAAACCCTTTCACAAAGATGAAGAAGAACTAAGCAGCTACGACGTTGCACACCATGCCGGCCTTACGTTGCAGGAGGAATATGAATTTCTTTCACTTACCAATGAACTGCAACGCCAGGAGTATTTAAAACGGCACCTCACTAAAGTGTTACCTGTTGTGGCTGAGATGGAAGCTTTAAAAGAAAAAATTAAACTAAATGGGCATTTCAAGAATATTAGCGGCTTTAATATTTCATAAAGAATACTTTACTACTTTGTCACAGAGTCCGAAAGCTATCGGGTTAAAAAAAAGCGAATTAGCCGAATAATTCAATTCGTGTTATCTTTCTGAAAAAATATCATTTGGATACAACTTTATGTTTTGACTTTGGTAATACCCGCCTTAAATGCGGCGTGTTTAAGGGTGATGAATTGGCCGAAATTTTTTCGATGGATGACAGCGATAATTCAACCATTGAAGAGCTGCTGAAGAAATATACTCCCCAAAAAACAATTCTTTCTTCAGTTATTGATCATGACGTAGAAATTGAAAAGGTTCTTGATGAAAAAACTTCATTTCATAAATTAAGTTCCAAGACTATTTTGCCGTTTACGACACCTGTTGGTAAGCCTGAAACAATTGGCGCCGACAGGCTGGCACTGGCAGCGGCAGCGGTTTACTTTCATCCGGGAAAAAATAATTTGGTCATCGGCCTTGGCTCATGCGTTACTTACAATTTCATCAATAAGTATGATAGTTTTGTTGGTGGAAGTATTTCACCAGGCATGGAAATGCGTTTTAAGGCATTAAATTATTACACAGCTAAACTTCCGTTAATAAAGCCTGACTGGAATTTTCCTTTGATAGGTTATGATACACGTACCAATATTTTAAGTGGCGTTCTGATGGGGCTTGCAGAAGAAATTGATGGTACTATAAAAAAATACAAAGAAAAGTTTCACAATATTAACGTGTTGTTAACCGGGGGAGATGTTGTGTATTTTGCTCATCATCTTAAAAGCAGGATATTTACTGACGCCGACTTAATTTTCAAAGGGCTATTCGCTTTAAGCAAAATAAATTGAGTTTTCTAAAAACGAAATAGTAACTAACAGGGCTTATTAATATTTTTTCTTGAAGAAAATGAATCACTGCATTAGCCATAAATTTATAATACAAGCTACCCTGGTAATGTGCTGCTTTTTTATGGCCTCTTGCGAAAATTCATTAAAGGATCTTAACCAGTTTACAGAAAAAAAAGCGGGAATCGAAGAAATTAAAGGTGTCACTATCATCTATAGTTTAGGCGATAAGACAAAAGCTAAACTAACTGCCCCTTACATGCTTCGCCACCAGGAAACGTCACCCTATATAGAATTTACAAAAACTTTACATGCCGATTTTTTTGATGATAGCTTACGAATAGAAAGCAAAATGAATGCGCACTACGGAAAATACATGGAAGAAGAAAGTAAGGTATTTCTTAAGGATAGCGTGGTAGTTTTTAATGTAAAGGGCGACACTTTGTATTGTAACGAATTATATTGGGACCGGTCCAAACCCGGTAGGGAGTTTTACACCGATAAACCAGTGCGCATTAGAACTCCTTCACAGATTATTGATGGAGATGGCCTGGATGCACCACAGGATTTTAAAAGCTGGCATATAATTAATGGCAGAGGATTTGTTAGAATAAGTTCAGCAGAGTTTCCTCAATGAGATTGGCACATTGAACTATTTTTGCCCAATGCTGTTTAATTCAGGAAATATTATGTTGGGATTGAATCGGTATATTGAGAACATGCAATCACTCTTTTTTAAATCAAAGAAAAAGTCAATTCAACGAACAATAAAACAATTAATAATTAATCAAAAAAACAAACTATGAGCAAATATGCAAACGCCGAATGGCATGGAACCGGTAAAGATGGCAAAGGAATGTTGTCAACAGAAACGAAATTTCTAAACAATGTTCCATATACGTATGCAACAAGATTTGGCGAAGCGAAAGGTGGCACTAACCCGGAAGAACTGGTAGCCGCAGCTCATGCGGGCTGCTTCACTATGAAATTAAGTTTTGTTTTAAACGCAGCGGGCTTTACAGCAGATTCGATCGAAACAAAATGCGATATTACTTTGGGCGATGGTGCCATAACCAAATCGCATCTTACGGTAACTGCAAAAATTCCAGGCATTAGTAAAGAGAAGTTTGATGAGTGCGCAAAAGAAGCAAAAGAGAATTGTCCTATTTCAAAATCATTGAATACTAATATAGCAGTTTCGATGGAGGCGACGCTTGGCTAACCATCCCTCATTTAAAAGAATTTATTATTTAACGGTATTGCCTGGCAGTTGTCGGCAGTACCGTTTTATTTTTTTTAATGCTCGTTATGAACCTGGATTTGTCACTGACATGCAATATTAATTTTCAGAAAAATTTAATTAAACGTTTGTTTAATTTCAAACAACTGTTTAACTTCGCCCTCTTTTTAGAAAAAATGGATAAGCGGGAAATCATCATATCGGCAGCTATGCGGCTCTTTGCACAAAAGGGTTTCGAGGGTACATCCGTAAGGGAAATTGCTTCCGGGGCCGACGTGAACCCGGCCATGATAAGTTATTATTTTGGTTCCAAAGAAAAGTTATTTGAAAAACTGGTTGAACACAAAGCGGCCTTTTTAAAAGGAGTATTTGCTGAACTGGCTAATAATTCATCTCTCACCCAACTGGAAAAGTTGTTTATTGTAATTGACAGTTATGTTGACCGAATGTTTCAAACCCCCCAGTTTCACCATTTGCTTCACAGGGAGCTTTCACTAGACAGGCGCCCGCAATTAAAAGATGCAATAAGTGACATTTTGCTGAGAAATCTTGTTTCTGTTAGGAAAATTATCCAGGATGGTGTTGAGTCTGGCGAATTTAAAGCTGTAGACCCGGAACTTACTATTGCAAGTATTATCGGCACTATTAGTCATTTACTTTCATCAGAAATAATGTGCAGAAAGATTCTACACAAGTCTAAGGATTTTAATCCTTTCCAGAGTAAAAAATTAAAAGAACGCATAAGTGAACATTTAAAACAATTAATGAGTTCTCACTTGTTGAAAAAATAACTAAACCAAAAACGTCAGGAATTTTAAAACATATTTCGTGAAACAACTAAGAATATTTTTAACCGCACCCTTTTTTTTGATAGCATTTTCAGGGCCTTTGTTATTATCTGCGCAAGACTCTGCAGGTATTAAACATCTTACTTTACAGGAAGCCATTGATTTAAGCATAAAGAACAGTAAGCAATTAAAAGCTTCGCAGGCCCGGATAGACGAGGCAACGGGAGCCTTAAGCGAAGCGAAAGATAACAAGCTGCCGAACGCAAGCATCAGCGGAGCTTATTTGCGCATTCCCAGCCCGACGGTGTCTTTAAAAACAAAAATTTTTGGAAGTGCAGATAGCGCAGGAGGTGGCGGTCCATCAGTTAACCAGGCGTTATATGGTATTGCCAGTGTGTCGCTTCCCATTTACTCAGGCGGAAGAATCCGCTACGGAATTGAATCGGCAAAATACCTGCAGCAGGCAGCAACGCTCGATGCAGAAAATGATAAAGAATCAGTGATATTAAATACCATTAATGCTTACACAAATCTTTACAAAGCAACGGTAACGGTTGATGTGGTGAAAGAAAATTTACGCCAGTCTTTGCAAAGAGATTCCGTTTTATCAAGGCTGGAACAAAACGGCTTGCTCGCCCGAAATGATTTATTAAAAGCACAACTCCAATCTTCTAATATTGAGCTTTCCGTATTAGATGCAGAGAGCAACCGTAAAATAGCTACGGTAAATATGAACCTGATGCTTGGCCTGCCTGAGCAAACTGAGCTAATAACTGATTCATCAAGTTTTGAAAAAAATATCAGCCTCAAAAATTTAGAGGAGTATGAACAGCTCGCCCTTCAAAACAGGAAAGATATTCTTGCTTTGTCATTTAGAAAAAAGGCCGCTACTACGGGCATTGCCGCGGTTAAAGGAGAATTGTACCCATCTATCGCATTAACCGGGGGTTATATCGCCGCAGACATTCCACATTTCATTACGATAACAAATGCGGTAAACATTGGTGTAGGATTGAAATACGACATTGGCTCGCTTTGGAAAACCAAATCAAAAATTGTGCAGGCACAGGCGCGTGAAAGAGAAATTACCGCGGGGCAGGCCCAACTTGACGATGCTGTCAGGCTGGAGGTTACCCGCGATTATGAAGACTATTTGCTCAGTACCCGAAAGACAGAAGTGTATGAGAAGGCTGTTGTCCAAGCCGCAGAAAATTATAGAATTACAAAAAATAAATATGACAATGCTCTTGTAAATACTACCGATTTGCTGGATGCAAATGTCTCCCTGTTACAGTCGCAAATAAGCTTGGCTGTTGCGAAAGCGGATGTATTATTGGCTTATGATAAATTGTTGCAGGCGGCGGGATTAATAACTGCTAATTAAAAAATTAAAGCGTATAAATCAATTTTATGGAATCGAAAGAAAATGAAAAAATTACACCGGGCGATTCACTACCGGCTGAGCAAAAAAATGGTAAAGTTGTTGCTGAACCTAAAAAACGCAGCAAAGTTTTTCTTATCATACTTATTGTTATGATAGTTGGTGGTGGATGGTTTGGTATTTCAAAGTATACTTATGCTCAGCACCATGAAGAAACTGATGATGCGCAGGTGCAGGCTGATATAAGCCCCGTCATACCTCGTGTTGCAGGATATGTAAATGAGGTAAGGGTAAAAGATAACCAAACGGTGCATAAAGGCGACACACTTTTAGTATTGGACGATCGCGATTATAAGTTAAATCTCGACCGCGCTGAGGCTGCACTGGTTACAGCCAAAAGTAATGTAGATGCTGCCCGTGCCACTTCTAACGCCGCACGCACCGGAATCGAAAGTTCAAAGGCGAGCGTTTCAACAGTTGATGCGCAAATTGCAGCAGCACAAATAGCAGTAACCAGGACAACACAGGATTATAACCGGTATGCTAATCTTATTCAAGATCATTCCATAACACAACAGCAATTCGAGGAGGCACAGGCTGCAAAGGAGACCGCAGAAAAACAATTACAGATTTTAGAACAGCAGAAAAAACAGGCATCTACGCAAACCAATGTTGTTTCTTCTCAAAGCAATGCAACATCTCAACAGATTGGTGTTGCTGAATCTATGGTTAAACAACGGGAAGTGGAAGTGGAAGACGCCAAACTCAATTTAACTTATACGGTAGTAACCGCACCGGAAGACGGTAAAGTTTCCAGAGTGAATGTTCAGGAAGGCCAGTTTTTACAAGCAGGTCAGCCGGTATTTAGTATTGTACATAATACGAGTATTTGGGTAGTTGCCAACTTTAAAGAAACTCAGTACAAGAAAATGAGGGTGGGACAGAAAGTCGTTGTTCATGCTGATGCATTTCCAAAACATGATTTCGATGCAGTTCTTTCGTCATTTTCCCCGGCAACGGGAGCCGAATTTGCATTGCTCCCACCCGATAATGCGAGTGGTAATTTCGTGAAAGTTGTACAGCGCCTCCCTGTAAAAATTGAATTTGTAAATGCGAGTGATACGTTATTGAACAGGCTTAAAGCAGGCATGAATGTGGATGTGGACGTACATGTCAATTAATTCATTGAAGACAGAATAATATAATGCAGGATA
Organism: Ginsengibacter sp.; assembly: GCF_057362405.1. NCBI lineage: Bacteria > Pseudomonadati > Bacteroidota > Chitinophagia > Chitinophagales > Chitinophagaceae > Ginsengibacter > Ginsengibacter sp. The sequence goes on along the minus strand of NZ_JBMQQG010000138.1, from coordinate 2,346 downwards.
ATTCATTAGTTGAATACGGTTCCAGACGGGTTATTATAACGGTTACGGCTATACTATGCGCCTTGCTGGAAATAGTAGATACCACCATCGTAAATGTGGCATTGACGGATATGAAGGGAAGCATGGGTGCTACCTTAACGGAAATCGGTTGGGTTATCACAGCCTACGCCGTAGGTAATGTAATTATTGTACCGATGACGAGTTGGCTTTCGCAGCAATTCGGAAGGCGCAATTATTTTGCCGTCTCGATTATGATTTTTACCCTTTTTTCTTTTTTATGCGGAAACGCAACCGGCATTTGGGAACTGGTAATATTTCGTTTTTGCCAGGGGCTCGGTGGAGGTGCATTGTTAGTTACTTCGCAGACTATAATTACAGAAAGCTACCCGATTGAAAAACGTGGTATGGCCCAGGCTATCTACGGATTAGGTGTTATTATCGGCCCCACGTTGGGGCCACCATTGGGTGGCTACATCATTTACCATTATAGCTGGCCACTTATTTTTTATATTAATATCCCTATAGGAATTGTTGCAACGCTCCTAACGTTGCAGTTTGTACGAAGTCCTAAATATTCGGCAAAAACATTAACGAAACATATCGACTTTCTCGGAATTGCCTTGCTGGCAATCGCCGTAGGATCATTGCAATATGTACTTGAAAAAGGCCATGACGACGACTGGTTTAACAATAATATCATTATTATCCTGTCAGTAGTTTCAGTTCTCGGGCTATTCTTTTTTATATGGCGTGAACTAACTTATAGTAATCCAATTGTAGAACTGAGGGTATTGAAGAATGGAAACCTGCGAGTCGGAACCATTATGTCTTTTCTTCTTGGTTTCGGATTATATGGATCCACATTTATAATCCCTTTATACACCCAAATGACACTTGGTTGGACAGCCGAACAGGCAGGTATGTTACTGATACCTTCCGGCGTTGCAACTGCATTTATGATGCCTCTTATTGGCCGGCTATTACAAAAAGGTGTCAAGCAACAATACCTGGTAGCAATTGGTCTTATAACATTTTTCCTGTATAGTTTATGGGCTTATAAAATACTTACGCCCGATACAGGTGCTGATGCTTTTTTCTGGCTGCTTATTGTACGGGGAGCGGGGCTTGGGCTTTTATTTATACCAATAACAACATTAGCATTGTCTACTTTATATGGACAACAAATAGGCCAGGGCGCCGCTTTTACGGGAATGATGCGCCAGCTCGGCGGTTCATTTGGTGTTGCCATCATAACCACTTTTCTCTCCACGCAAAATATGGTACACCGTGTAAATATTGTGAGCCATTTGGATAAATACAACCCGGCCATTCAGCGAAAGGTTGATCTGTTGACAAAAGGATTTATGGGCAAAGGAATGACGCATGACATCGCACTTAAAAGCGCATACCAGGCCTTAGATTATAGCGTACAAAAACAAGCGTCAGTATTATCTTATATGGATGTTTTCCTTTATCTCGGTGTGTTATTTCTTATATGTGTACCTTTTGTTTTATTCGTTAAAAGTAACAAGAAGAAAAAAATCAATGTGGCTGAAGCCATGCATTAATTCCACGCCGCAAATTCTTGTTGTGCCAAGACTTCCATTGATCGCATGATATAAGTAGTTTCATCGTTGACTACGTTAATAACTTGACGTAGAAGAACCAGCTCCCATGGGACTATTACGTGTTAATGACAATAGCTGTTGAAAAAAAAGTTAAAACATTAAAATGTTCGTAAAATAATTTTGCTTCACATTTCGTTTGGGATATATTGCAGTAAGCTTTCCGTAAAATGAACAACCGTAAACCCTTCATATCATCTGCGATAATTTTTTCTATTTTATTTTTTCCATTCAGCCCTAATAAAAAAAATGAGAAAGAATTTATTACATCCGCAGGATTTACAAAAGAAATTGCCAGGAAGAATTTTATTGACAATCCATACTATATAATTATTTCGAAAAAAGATTATGAATTAAAAGTGTATGACGACCAGGGTTGGTACGCAACTTATCCCTGCGTGTTTGGTAGCGATGATTTACGGGATAAATATATGGAGGGCGATAAAAGAACTCCCGATGGCAAGTTTAAAGTGATCCTGAAAAAGATTCATCCTAAATGGGGATTCGAGCTTTTATTAGATTATCCCAACGAGGAAAGTATTGAAAAATTTAAAGAAAGAAAAGCCGAAGGATTAGTTCCACGCAACGCCAAAATAGGCGGTGGTATTGCCATACACGCTACGAGGCCACAGGAAGAGTGGACGGTAGATTATTACCAAAACTGGACAGATGGATGCATCTCTTTAAAATATACCGAAGCTAAAGATTTATACAGTTATAT
>NZ_JBMQQG010000137.1:0-5568 GCF_057362405.1 Ginsengibacter sp. | reverse complement strand
TCCGGGAAGATCAGCCACACAGAAACTCTTATGATCGCGGTATTCGACCATACCAAGCTGCGGCGTCAAAGTGGTAAATGCATAATTGGCAATCTTTGGCTTTGCCGCTGTTATCACCGATAACAACGTCGATTTTCCGGCATTGGGAAATCCTACTAAACCAACGTCTGCCAATACCTTTAACTCTAAAATTTTCCATCCTTCCTGGCCTTCTTCTCCAGGTTGAGAATGTTGGGGCGCCTGGTTGGTTGGCGTTGCAAAATGTGAATTTCCCTGCCCGCCTCTACCACCTTTCATTAAAATAATTTCCTGGCCATCTTCTAGAATTTCGGCTTCCTGCTTTCCCGTTTCTTCATCTTTTGCAATGGTGCCTAACGGAACTTCAATGATGATATCTTTACCATCACGGCCGGTGCAGTTGTTCTTGCTACCGTTCTCCCCGCTTTCGGCCAGTACATTTTTAAAATAACGAAGATGCAACAGTGTCCAAAGATCTTTGCTTCCACGAAGGATAATATGAGCACCTCTTCCCCCATCCCCGCCATCGGGTCCACCAAAAGCCGTGAGCTTATTGCGCATAAAGTGGGTGACTCCTGCGCCTCCGTGGCCGCTTTTGCAAAATATTCTTATGTAATCTATAAAATTTGACTTTTCCATTGTTGTAAAGGTCGCAAAGTTTTTTTAGTAATTATTTTTAACAAAACTGCTTAAACATCCGGATCTAAATAATCTAAATTGAATGCAACGATTATTAGTGGATTGAGGTCAACTTTCTATACAAAAAAATCTTATTAATGAAGTACTCGATTTTCATACTAGTGATGGCGTCCTTTTCGTGTTCAAAACATGTTTTGCGAACAACTGGAGTGCCGCTATGTATACAACAACAAATAGAAACCTTTAAAAGCGAACCAAAGGGAAATCCACCGCAATCCATCATTCAATTTACCTATCACAAGAAGAGAGTATTTTATATTCCTGCACAATGTTGTGATCAATACAGTCTCGTACTTGATGAAAATTGTAATGTATTAGGCCATCCCGATGGAGGCATTGCTGGCGGAGGGGACGGAAAACCGGTAAATTTTTTTAAAGATGCAACGGATTCCGTAACCATTTGGAGAGATGACAGGTAATCGATTAAACCAGGGTTTTATTGGTTCTGAAACAAGTTCCCTTAAATAACGCAACAGTATGGTTGCGTTGATTAGTTATTGTGATTTGATAAAGGCCCGTTGATTTGCCGTTATGTAATTCTTTCGCTTCGGCGATAAGTTCATCTCCCGGATGCACCGGTTTTAAAAAATTAATTGAAGTATCAAGAGCAACGGATAAATTATTGCGGCTATTGCACGCAAATGCAAAGGCGGTGTCGCCTAAAGAAAACGCAATTCCTCCGTGAACAATACCCAGGCCGTTGATCATTTCTTTTCTTACAGCCATTTTTATTTTGCTATAACCTTCCTTTATTTCAATAATTTGTATGCCAAGCCATTGACTAAAAAGATCATCTTTCATTACTTGTTCAATAACTTTATTTGCCAATTCATCTTTTGATAGCATTGCATTTTAATTTTTGATCTTATAAATTCTCAAAGATTATTCTCCGGTAAAAATTGCTTTTCTTTTTTCTAAGAAGGCTGTCACGCCTTCTTTAAAGTCTTTAGTCAGTGCTGCTTTTTGCTGCAATTCGTCTTCCGTCTGCAGCTGTTGTTCCAATGTATTTTCAATTGATTTGTTAAGTGCCCGTTTCGTGTAGGCCAAACCTTTAGTTGGCAGTTCAGCCAGGGTGAAAGCAATTTTTTCGGCTTCTTTTTTAAAATTTTTATCTACAAAAAATTTATAGATCATACCAGTTTTCTCAGCTTCTAATGCCGAAATTTTATCTCCCAACATCATAAATGCACTTGCCTTTTGCATCCCTATTAAGCGGGGTAAAAAATAGGTTCCGGCGTTGTCGGGTATTAAACCAATTTTGCTAAATGCTTGTATGAAAAAGGCCGATTGAGTAGCAATTACTACGTCGCAACATAGGGCAATGTTGGCGCCTGCGCCTGCCGCTACGCCATTCACTGCCGCTATTACCGGTTTATTTAAATTTCTGATTTTAGTGACGATCGGGTTGTAATGTTCTTTTAAAATTCTTTCCATGCCGGGGCCATCGGGGTTGGTAATTTCTGAAAGATCCTGCCCTGCGCAAAAGGCCTTGCCCGAGCCGGATAAATAAACACATCTAACAGTAATATCATTTTCGCAATCATCGAGTATCTTTTGAAAAGCCAGCGCCATTTCTCTGTTAAATGCATTGAATTTTTCAGGGCGATTGAAAGTAACAAAGGCAATGTTATTTTTTATTTCTAAAAGAATAGAAGACATTTCAAAAAGTATAAAGTGATATTTTTATTTCCGTTATTATGGAAAGTTTTTTATCGGCAGTAAGCAATGGTAATTTGTAAGCAAATGCTGTTGCCGCAATTATAGCATCTGGTAATTTTAAATTATACTTTCGGCGAAAATTGATGCAAGCTGATTTAATAACAGGGCTATATTCATAAATAGTAAATTCCTGAATAATATCAGTTATTTTTTCCTCTTGCCCTTTAGTGTATTTTTTTACGGATAATAGTTCGAGTTCAGTAATAAAGGAAATGAATATTGAATTTTGATCGAATAATTCTGCAATGGCCGAATCTCCCTCTAATAAATAGATTATGATATTAGTATCGGATAAAATCATGGCCATTCATCTCTCAATTTTCGCTGAATAGCTACTGCGTCTTCTTTAAAAACGCCCTTTAAAGCTCCACAAAATTTCATAAAACTTTTTTGTTTAGACTTCAACGGCGTTCTTTGTAAACGATTTATTTTTTGTTGTTTTATTTCTTTCGAATCACTTTTTTTTATAACGACTGTCATAAAATCGCTTTTTTTAAAGGTACAATTACTTAATGACATTTAAAATAATCGAAGGGCTCCAGGCAGTCGCTGCATTGGTACAGGGCCTTACATGCGGTGGAGCTAAACTGGCTGATAAGTTTGGTATTTTGCGAATGACAAAGCGGGCATTCAACTTTTAATTCTTCCAAATATTTTTGATCTAGGCTTTTGCCAACGGGCGGAGAAATTCCAAACGCTCTTAATTTTTCCTTTCCCCGCTGTGTCATCCAATCTGTCGTCCATGCCGGAGAAAGTTGTTGTGTAATCTTAATATTTGCAAATCCATTTTGTAAAAGAGCCAATCTTATGTTCATCGATATCACGTCCATTGCCGGGCAACCACTATAGGTAGGTGTTATGCAAACTTCAATCTCATTTTTATTTATTTGTACATCTCTTATAATTCCTAAGTCAACAATCGATAAAACCGGAATTTCCGGATCATAAATTTCGTCCATCAGTTTCCAGATATTGCCAATTGTAATATTTGCATCGATTTTTTCCATAATCGTCACCATTCGCAGCCGGGGTAGGCTCTTTGTAAGAACTGCATCTCGGCAAGAATATAACCAAGATGTTCCGAATGAATTCCGTTTTTGCCTCCGGTTTGCATCCAGGTATTTTTATCGTCGGGAAATGCTAATGTTGCTTCTTCCAAAACATGTCGCGTCTTTTTATTCCAGTCATCTTTTATGTCACTAACGTTAACGCTTATACTGTTTTCTAAAAGAGCGGTTTCGTAAGAAGTAGGTTCAAACATTTCGCCGGTATACGACCAAATCTCTTCCAATGCTATTTTTATCCTTTTATTACTTTCATCAGTTCCATCTCCAAGGCGAATAACCCATTCGCTGCTCCATCTAACATGATAGGTTACTTCTTTTAAAGATTTTTCAGCAATTGCTGCCAATTGCTTATCGGACGAATTTATTAATTGTTGAAACAAATAAAATTGCCAGGTACTGAACAAGAATAATTTCATAATTGTTTTAGCCCAATCGCCATTTGGTAATTCGACAATTAAAAAATTTTTGAATTCTCTTGCATCACGCAAATACGCCAGGGAATCTTCGGTTACCCCCCCTCCTCTTAAGGTTGCCGCATATTGATAAAAATTTCTTGACTGTCCTATTAAATCCAAAGCCATGTTACTGATGGCAATATCCTGTTCAAGCATCGGTCCATGGCCAGTCCATTCACTTAGGCGATGTCCCATGATTAGACTGTTATCAGCAAGATGAAGAGTATAGGTAAATAGGTCGTTCTGCATTGGGTGTTACATATGTTTCAACTCATCGGGTAAATTATAAAAAGTAGGATGACGGTAAATTTTATCATTGGCTGGATCGTAAAGGCTTGCCGCTTCATCGGGATTGGAAGAATGTATGTATTTCGATTCAACCACCCATATACTTACACCTTCCATCCTGCGGGTATAAACATCTCTTGCATTTTCGATGGCCATTTGCGCATCGGCCGCATGAAGGCTGCCCACATGTTTATGGTCGAGTCCTTGTTTACTTCTAATAAAAACTTCCCAAAGTGGTTCTGTTGATTTCATGTTGATTTAATATCTTTTTTAAACCCGATTCGCTCTCTTTTGGCAAGATCTTCCTGGCTTTGTTTATCATTTAGCAACAAGTTTAAGGCCTGAAAAATTTCTTTGAAATTGGCATTATATTTCTTTTCAAGTTTCATTATTTTTTGATGAAGATCTTTATAATTTAATGCGAATTGGCGGATCAATACAAAAGTTCTTATGATGATAATGTTTATTTCTATAGCTTTTTCGCCATTTAAGACACTTGAAAGCATTACTACGCCTTGCTCTGTAAATGCGGAAGGAAGATACCTGCTTCCACCTCTCTTTCTGGGTAAGACTAAACATAAAATCGGCGCGGAAACGATTTGCATTTCTTTTAACTGCCTGATTCAGCACTTTCGTTTCTACTTCATACATTTCAGCTAAATCAAAATCAAGCATAACTTTCTGGCCTCTTATCTCGTAAATTTTATTTTGAATAGCTGATAATTGCATGAGAGTGTTATTTCTTTAAGGTCACAATTTGTGACCTTAATAATTTAGATTACATCTGAGATTTTTGTCTTTTTTTCCGCATAGGCCAGTGCAGCTTCTCTTACCCATTCACCATTTTCATGTGCACTAACTCTTGCGGCTAAACGCTCTGTATTGCAGGGGCCATTGCCTTTAATTACGTTATAAAATTCGTCCCAGTTTATTTCTCCAAAATCGTAATGCTGTTTTTCCTCATTCCATACAAGTTTATCGTCGGGAATGGTAATACCCAATATATCTGCCTGTTCTTTACAAACATCAACAAACTTTTGTCTTAGCTCATCGTTACTAAACCTTTTTATTTTCCATTGCATGCTTTGTGCAGAATGTGGCGACGCATCATCGTTTGGGCCAAACATCATCAGGCTTGGCCACCACCACCTGTTGAGCGCATCCTGCGCCATTTCTTTCTGTGCCTTTGAGCCTCTGCAAAGCGTCAGTAAAATCTCAAAACCCTGCCGCTGGTGAAAACTCTCTTCTTTGCAGATTCGTATCATGGCCCTGGCATAAGGACCATAAGAAGCACGACACAATGGAACCTGGTTCATGATTGC
>NZ_JBMQQG010000136.1:0-5211 GCF_057362405.1 Ginsengibacter sp. | reverse complement strand
TTTCCTGGGTATTGCAGTTGCGGCTTACGAATGGATTGCGGCTATCGCCCTGATAATTGTTGCGGTTTGGTTTATTCCTGTTTATCTGAAGAATCACATTTACACCATGCCTCAATTTTTAAAGACGAGGTATAATGAAACGGTGGCTTTAATCATGGCAATCTTCTGGTTATTCCTTTACGTGTTTGTAAATCTAACATCCATTTTATATTTGGGGGCGGTAGCTATCAACGGTATTACGGGCGGCGGTTACCTGCATGTGATCATGATAGGTCTGTCCATTTTTGCATTAATTATTTCGTTGGGTGGAATGAAAGTAATCGGATATACTGATGTTATACAGGTCGCAGTTTTAATCATCGGCGGATTAGTAACAACGTATATAGCATTGACCGTAGTTGGCGATAAGTTCGGGTACGGCCCCGATGCTATTGCCGGCTTTAAGGCGTTAATGCACAATGCCCCTGAACATTTTAAAATGATTATTCCAAGACCAACGGCTTCTTCTACACAAATCGAAGTCAATAAGTATCTCACTTTTCCCGGCCTCGCTTCTTACCTCGCAGGCATCTGGATCATTAATCTCAATTACTGGGGCTGCAATCAATACATCACGCAACGGGCACTGGGAGCAGATTTGCAAACAGCAAGAACCGGAATTTTATTTGCAGGATTCTTGAAATTATTGATGCCGCTGATTGTAATGTTGCCAGGCATTGCCGCTTACGTTTTATATTCTAAAGGCTATTTGCCTAAATTGGTTGGCGGTAAAGATGGGGCGTATTCAGCCGTTCTTGAATTTTTACCAACAGGGCTAAAAGGATTATCTGTTGCAGCTTTAACAGCAGCAATTGTTGCATCGTTAGCTGGTAAAGTAAATAGTATCTCGACGATCTATACGCTGGACGTTCATAAAAAATATATTAATAAACAGGCTGACGAAAGAAAACAGGTAATGGTTGGCAGGGCAACTGTTTTTGCAGCCATGATACTCGCAGTACTTTTTACATGGAACGATCTTTTGGGTATCGGTGGCGTTGGCGGATTCACGTATATTCAAAAATACACCGGGTTTATAAGTCCGGGCGTTTTTGCCATGTTTTTCCTGGGTATGTTTTGGAAAAGAACCACCGGCCTCGCTGCGATAGTTGGTGTTATCACCGGATTTGTGTTATCTGTCTTCTTTAATGAATTTGCGCCTCAACTGTTAGGACATGAGAATTTCCTATATACAGCTTACTCGAATGGAACTGGTGGTTATGAAATTCCTTTTCATATCTGTATGGGCTTATCATTTATGTTCACAATGATTATTATGATTCTTATAAGTCTTGGCGGGCCAAAAATAAATGCTAAAGCCTTTGAACTCGATAAGACTATGTTCAGGTTAAGACCACAAACAATTCTCTTAATCATGATAACGCTCTTATTAATTTCAGCTTTGTATGTCAAGTTTTGGTAAATTCTAAATAAGATAACAATAGAGTTTTATGAGTAACATAAATGATTACAAGATACACGACCGGATGCTCATCGCAGTCGACTGTATCATTTTTGGATTTGATGGAAAAGATTTAAAGGCCCTGCTGATAAAAAGAGGGTTCGAACCAGGCTTGGGCAAATGGTCTTTAATGGGTGGCTTTGTAAAATCACGGGAAAGCATACACGACGGCGCAACACGTATTCTTGAACAACTTACCGGGCTCACCAACATTTACATGGAACAATTATATTGCTTCGGCGATGTGGGCCGCGACCCGGGTGATCGTGTTGTATCCATCGCCTATTTCGCTTTAATAAAATTGGATGACTATAAGACGGAGTTGATGAAAGAACATAACGCCAAATGGTTTAACATACGGCACATTCCTGCTATGATCTTTGATCATAAAAAAATGATCCTGATGGCGAAAGAAAGTCTTCGCCAAAAAGTAGCTACCCACCCTGTTGGTTTTGAATTACTGCCCAAAAAATTTACGCTGGCGCAATTGCAAAATCTTTATGAGACGATTTATGAAACCACCTTTGATAAACGTAATTTCCTTAGAAAAATATTATCGCTCGATATACTGAAAAAGCTAAATGAGAAGGAAAGATTTTTGTCGAAAAGAGGTAGCTTTTATTACATGTTTGATCATGATAAATACAAAAAACTTGAACAGGAAGGTTTGAAGTTTATTTGATACAATTATGTATTTGGTTCATAAATCCCATTTTATAAACAGGGTTCTTAATTGCCCCGATCTTCAGGTCGGGTTTTTAAATTGAAGGTTTTAGGCTTTAGCCACAATAGTAATAAACACCGGATTTTTTTGGCTAAAGCCGGGATCCACAAAAACTTGTACCCCGACCTGAAGGTCGGGGCAATTCAACTACTGTCTATATAAAAGAATTGGTGATTTTCAAAACCTAAATTTTTTTATTTTCTACCTTCGCTAAAGCTGCTTTTTCTGCGGCCAGTCTTTTCTTTTCTGCTGCATAGTCGGCACGGCTTTGGAGTGCCTCATCAAATAACTTATTCCATCCGTTGTTTATATTTTCTTCCTTCAAGGCACATTTTGCAGGTTGATTGGTTTGAAAAATAGCACCTTCTTTCGGACAGGCACGCACACATTCTGAACAATAAATACAAACCGCGCGGTTAAAATGATAGGTTTGTTTTCCTTCCATATCCTGGGAAAAAACAATAGCGCCGGGCGGGCATACCATTTCGCAACGGCGACACCAGATGCATAAATTTTCATCGAAGCCAATCATCCCGCGATAATCATCGGGTATGTAGGTTTTTTCAAAAGGATATTTAGTAGTTATCGGCTTCCTGAATAAATTTCCAATGGTTTTAAAGAACGTTTTCATTTTAAAGTTTTTTTAATCATCTTGATGTACACGACAGGCAAGGATCATAAGATGCGATGATAGCCGGTGCACTCCCATACTCATTGCCTTTGAATGCTTCTACCATTGCCGGCACATTTGAAAATGTGGGGGCTTTAATTTTCAAACGTTCCAGTATTTGCGTCTTGTTTCCTTTAGCATAATAGAATAATTCACCACGCGGGGCTTCAAGTCTTACAACCGCTTCGCCATCAGGAAATGCTTTCGTTTCTGTAACAAGCGCTGACTCAGGTAAACCATTTATTATGTTTTCAATAATTCGAATGGATACATACAATTCATTCAAACGAACCATGTTGCGGGCATGAACATCGCCTGCATTATCTAACACTATTTCAAACCCAACTTCTTTCCACGGTAACAGATCTTCGGTATCATTGCGAACATCAACGGCCAATCCAGTCGCTCTGGCAAAAGGACCAACTACATTCAGTCTCAAAGCGTCTTCTTTTGTAATAACTCCAACCCCTTTGTTCTTTAGAGATAATGTCCAGTTGTTTTGATAGATGTTTACTAACTCGTCCAACTGCGGTTTAAAAGTTTTTAATTTTTCTAAAATCATTTTACCAACCTCCGGTTTTAAATCGCGGGCCACACCACCCACAATCGAAAAATCGTATTGAATTCTATTGCCACATACAGCCTCAAGCATTTCCATCGCAAACTCACGGTACTGCATGGTTTTCATAAACAAAGCCTCAAAGCCAGAATTCTCTGCAACATGACTCAGGCACAATAAATGCGAATGGATTCTGTCCAGCTCAATAACCAACATCCTTAAATATTTGGCCCGACGCGGTATTTCAATCTTTACTAATTTTTCTGCAACCTGTGAGTAAGCTGTTGTATGCGATACAGAACATAAACCACAAACACGCCCCACAACAAAGCTTACCTGGCGGAATTTAAATTTTGAACAACACGCCTGCTCTATGCCACGATGCACATAATACACGTTGGCAACCGTATCAATAATTTTTTCATTCTCTGTTGTGAACTTAAAATGAAGCGGCTCCAGCAATGAAACATGCTGAGCGCCTAACGGTATTTCATATAACTTTCCCATAATTATTTTTTCTTTCTTAACGGTCCACTTTCAAAATCGGGTTCCAGCACAAACCCTTTTGCTGTATTTTGAATTTTAATATTCATCAGATCTACCAGTTCAGCTTCTGCCACCCATGAAGATTCAATAATATCCCTGATAGAAGGTATTTCTGTATCAGGATTAATTTGAACACAAAAAGTGATGATGTTTGAGGGGTTAGCATATTCGCTAAAAAACCATTGCACTTCAATTTTTTCACCGAGGTCTACCGCATTAATAACCATAAAATGAAACAACTCCGGTTTATAAAAATTACGGATGTCGTCTTTTACTTTATCAATGGATGTTTCAATTCTATTCATGGACTAAGCAATTTTTTTTATTTCAGCAGCAATATCTCTCCTGTTTAATTGTGTATCTTCTTTTACGGGTTCTTTTCTTAATCGTACAGATTTTTCCAAATCCTTTGTCTTTTTCTCTAATATCGCCAGGCCTTCTATAACACCATCAATAATTTGTTCCGGCCGCGTGCCGCATCCACACACATACACGTCCACCGGAATATATTGATCTATGCCACCTTCACAATTATACATTCCCCTGAAAACCCCGCCGGTACAGGCGCAGGCTCCGCAACTTATTACAACTTTTGGCTCCGGCATTTGAGCATACACCTCCACCAACCTTTCGCGGGAACGCTTGGTAACGGGGCCGGTTACCAGAAGAATATCAGATTGCTTCGGATTTCCTGAATTGATCATTCCAAATCTTTCAATATCATATTTAGGCGCTAAGCATGCCAATATTTCTATATCGCAACCATTGCACCCGCCAGCATTATAATGCAAAATCCAGGGTGATTTTTTTCTAAACGAATTTAATTTCATAATTGCCAATGTAAAATGGTTAACAATAAATTAATGAAAGCAACAGGCAAGGCAACCAGCATCGAAAATCGAAGCATCTGTTTGTAATTTACTCTCGCTGAAGAATTATCCAAAGCGTTTATATAGATAAAAACAACGAACACAAGGCCTAATCCCAATAAGGGATTACTGGCGCCGAAAAGATAAACCAACGCATAGCAAAATACATAGTCTAACCATTTAGCCGTATAAATAGCTTCGAAAAAAATACCTGAAAATTCCAGTTCCACACCGCCGGTTATTTCCTGGTGTGCTTCAGCAACATCAAATGGAGATTTTTTTAGTTTAATAGGTAAAATCAACAGCAATGCAACAAATGCTAATGGCATTTTAAATAGCAAT
>NZ_JBMQQG010000135.1:0-8378 GCF_057362405.1 Ginsengibacter sp. | reverse complement strand
TTCAAAATCAATTTTATCTAATTTTCTAAAATCAGTTTTATGAAAAGGCTTTTTTCAACATCAGTTCTTCTATTAATTGTTTTATTTTCTATTACAGGCTGTGGACCTTCCTATATAACCGTTGGCACCAGGCCGGTGGCGCCTGTATATGCAAGGCCGGTTGCACCAGGTGCCCACTATGTTTGGATTGAAGGCGAATGGATAAGAAGCGGTCATGGATACGTTTACCGGAGGGGATACTGGGCAGCACCTCGTCCGAGGTATCATCATTATATAAGTGGCCATTGGCAACAGGGAAGAGGTGGGTGGTATTGGGTTCCGGGACACTGGAGCAGAAGGTGATTTAAATATAGATGAAACGCATTGGCATAAATATTGATTTACCATGTTGTACAATTTTACGGCCTTATGAAAAGATTGCTCTTAGCTTTAATGTTTTTTACTTCTTCAAATGTTTTTTCGCAAGGCAAAAAATTTGATCCAAATTCTGATCATGAAAATTTTTTCCGGTTTGGAGCAAAGGCAGGAGTAAATATTAATAAGATAAATGGGCAGGCTTACAAGGACGGATTTAACTATAATTATTTGCTGGGTGTTTTTATGCAATTTAATTTTTCTAAAACCTTTGGACTACAACCCGAATTTAATTTTGTTCAAGCTTCATCTGAATTTACAACTGATGCTTCCACTATCTATGACGATTTGTTTTTAGATGGAAGTCAGAAAAAAGCAAAATTAGATTACCTGAAAGTGCCGTTGCTATTGAATATTAATGTTGGACCCAGTAAACGAGTGAAATTGCAATTAGGGCCTCAGTATGGAAATGTTTTGAGCCAAACTGTTGATAGCCTTAAGAGCAATGGAGATATTTTTAAAAAGGCAGACTGGTCAGCAGTTGGCGGATTATGGTTGCAAATTCCGTTTATAAATCTTGGTGCCCGTTATGAAGTTGGTTTAACAAACTTAAACGACATAGATAATCAACAAAAATGGAAAAGCCAGGCCTTTACCATATTTGCAGGGTTTACATTTTAACTCCATATACATCCGTTCTTATTTTGGCCCCGTTTGTTAACGGGGCTTTTTGTATATTCATTGAGATTTAACTCAACTTCTTATGCAACAGATTGCCATTGAAAATTTATTTCTTTTGGATATTGAAACGGTTTCGGGTGTTCAGCATTTTAGTTTATTAAATGATGAATGGAAAGAACTGTGGTCTGAGAAAATCCTAAAAAGTCTGCCACCAGATATCACACCGGAAGAATATTATCCAAAACGTGCGGCCATACTTGCGGAGTTTGCAAAAGTTGTTTGCATCAGCACAGGTTATTTTAAAAAAGAAAATAATGAATGGCAATTAAGAATAAAATCGTTCTTTTCGGAAAATGAAAAAGATGTTTTGGAAAGTTTCACAAGAATGCTGGAACAGCTGCATGCGAAAAATTCAAGGTGGATTTTCACGGGGCACAACATTAAAGAATTTGATATTCCATTTTTAAGCAGGAGAATGCTGGTAAATAATATCGCAATCCCATCCTATATTGACTTTCAAAATATGAAGCCATGGGACACGCCCGTGCTTGACACATTGCATTTGTGGCGCTTCGGTGATTACAAACATTATACTTCGTTAAAATTGCTTGCTGCAACGCTGGGCGTACCCTCTCCTAAAGATGATATTGATGGCAGCAAAGTCGGCGAAGTGTTCTGGGAGGAAAAAGATCTGGAGCGCATTGCCATTTATTGCCAGAAAGATGTCGCGACAGTAGCTAATGTTTTATTGAGATTTAAAGGGCTGCCTTTACTAAATGAAAATCAAATCGTTTTTTGCTGAACTAATTTTGATTTTTCGCCCGACTTGTTTTTTTATAATTAGGGGGGAAGTGCCACGCATTATACCAGGGAACAATCTACTTCAATCACTATTAGGGCAAAAAAAGTTCCGGCAACGGAACTTTTTTAAGACAATTAATTTTTAAGGTTTATACTTCTGCCTCTACATAGGCGCTAACCGGTTCGCAAGTACAAATTAAATTTCTATCCCCATAGGTATTATTAACCCTGCTCACACTTGGCCAGAATTTATTCTGTTTTAAATACTTCAGCGGAAAAGCGGCTTTGCTCCTGCTATAAGAATGCTTCCAATCATCGGCAGCAATTACGTTTAAAGTATGTGGTGCATTTTTTAGAACATTATCTTTCTTATCTGCCTCACCATTTTCAATTTCTTTTATCTCATGATAAATTTTTATCAACGCGTCGCAAAATCGATCCAGTTCTGCTTTGCTTTCACTCTCCGTTGGTTCAATCATGATTGTCCCGGCTACTGGGAAACTTAATGTTGGCGCATGAAAGCCATAATCCATTAATCTTTTAGCCACATCTTCAGCTTCAATGCCAACAGTATTTTTGAAAGGCCTCAGGTCAACGATAAACTCATGCGCACAGGTCCCGCCTTTCCCGGTGTATAAAATTTTATAATATTTTTTCAATCGGTACTTCATATAATTTGCGTTCAAAATCGCGTATTCAGTGGCTTTGCGAAGTCCTGTCTGGCCAAGCAACTTTATATAAGCATAACTGATCAATAAAATACTGGCTGAGCCAAATGGAGCTGCACTTACCGACCCTTCTCCATTATTTTTGCCAGGCAGGAATGGAGCTAATTTTTCGTTCACACAAATGGGCCCCATACCAGGCCCGCCACCACCATGCGGTATGGCAAAGGTTTTATGAAGGTTGAGGTGACAAACATCAGCACCAATATGTCCTGGCGAAGTTAGACCGACCTGCGCATTCATGTTTGCGCCATCCATATAAACGAGGCCGCCATTATCATGAATCAATTGGCAGATTTCTTTAATTGTTTCCTCAAATACACCGTGAGTTGATGGATAGGTAACCATTAATCCGGCAAGTGAATCTTTATATTTTTCAGCCTGCATTTTCAAATCAACCATATCAATATTTCCCTCGTCATCACATTTGGTAACCACTACTTTGCAACCCGCCATTACCGCTGATGCAGGATTGGTGCCATGCGCAGAAATAGGAATTAATATAACATTGCGATGAAAATCATTCCTGCTCTCATGATAACTTTTAATAGTAAGCAAGCCGGCAAATTCACCCTGGGCGCCGCTATTAGGTTGCAAACTGCAGGCAGCAAAGCCGGTTATCGTACTCAGCAATTTTTCAAGTTCATTCGTAATGTAGGCATAGCCGTTAGTTTGATCAGCAGGGGCGAAAGGATGTATCCTGCTAAACCCGGGCCAGCTTACAGGAATCAATTCCGTAGCAGCGTTAAGCTTCATGGTGCAGGAGCCTAACGCAATCATAGAATGTGTTAATGACAAATCCCTATTCTCGAGCATTTTTAAGTACCGCATCATTTCTGTTTCACTATGATAAGTGTTGAAAACAGGATGTAATAAAAATTCCGAAGTTCTTGTGAGTGATGTTGGAATATTATCCAAAGAGCTTTCGTAGTCGAATGTGGCCATAGAAGTATCGCTATCTATTGACGACGTAAAAACATTTATGATATCAAGAACATCGTTCCTTGTAGTAGTCTCATCAAGTGAAATACTAACGAGGTTATCTGCCGGAAAGTGAAAATTCATCTGATATTTTTGAGAAATATCTTTTATTTTATCTGTATTATCTATTTTGAAAGTAACCGTATCAAAATAATTTTCATTTTGCAATTCAAACCCTTCGTCCTGGAGCTCAGTTGCCAGGGTTTTTGTAAGCAAAGAAATTCGTTTAGCGATGTCCGTTAGACCCTCAGCACCATGATAAACCGCATACATTGCGGCCATGTTAGCCAAAAGCGCCTGGGCCGTACAAATATTGGAAGTGGCTTTCTCGCGGCGTATATGTTGTTCCCTTGTTTGCAGCGCCATCCTTAAACAGCGATTGCCCCGTGCATCTACACTCACGCCAATAATTCTCCCGGGAATATTTCTTTTAAATTCATCTTTAGTCGCAAAGAAGGCCGCATGTGGGCCACCATAACCCATGGGCACTCCAAATCTTTGGGAAGAGCCGATCGCAACATCTGCTCCCAATTCTCCGGGAGGAGTAAGTAAAGTAAGCGCCATTAAATCGGTGGCCATTATTACCTGCACATTTAAAGCATGGGCCTTCTCAATAAAATTTCTGTAATCTTCAATGCTTCCTTCACTATTTGGGTATTGAACGATGGCGCCAAAAAAAGAATCGTTCAAAATCATGGAATCATAATTTCCAAAAACTATTTCAATACCAACCGGCTTTGCCCTGGTAATTAAAATGTCTTTTGTTTGGCTAAATATTTTTTCATCTATAAAAAAATTCGGCGCCGATATATGATCATGATCTTTGTTCTTATGATTAAAAAGCATTGCCATCGCTTCCGCAGCCGCGGTTCCTTCATCAAGCAAGCTGGCATTAGCTATGGGGAGTCCCGTAAGATCGCTTACCACAGTTTGATAATTCAAAAGGCTCTCCAGCCTTCCTTGTGCAATCTCGGCCTGGTAGGGCGTATATTGTGTATACCACCCCGGATTTTCAAAAAGGCTTCTCAGAATAACATTGGGCACAATAGTATCATAATATCCCTGGCCGATATAGGATTTAAACACTTTGTTCTGTTGAGCAATCTCGTTTAACTCATTTAAATATTCGAACTCACTTACAGCTTGAGGCACATTTAATTCTTCTTTCAATCTGATGCCCGCTGGGATTGTCTTATTAATCAGTTCTTCAATGGAATTCACCCCAATTTCGCTTAACATATCTTTTGTTTCTGCTTCATTTGGCCCGATATGCCTGGCTGTAAATTCCGATGATTGTTTCTCAAAAAGATTCATATATACTTTATTTTTTCACTGAAATGAAGCATCAAACTCATTTCCTTTTTATCTATACAAAATGAAGGCGCAAAGTTACGTTGCAAAACGGAGAAAAATGGTGTTGAGTTTATAAGGAAGAGTGAATTGTATATTTACAAAATGAAAGAGGAATTATTGAATAATTGGGAAAAGAAATCGGCTCTAAATCAAAAAAAATATAAAGATTTCCTGAAAAGGGCTGACAAAAACAAAGTGCTAAAAGCGCTGCCCGATTTACATGAGGAAGCTTTTGAAAAAATTAACTGCCTGGAATGCGCCAATTGCTGCAGAAATTATTCTCCCCGCTTCAAAACTCCTGACATTAAGAGAATTTCGAAGCACCTGAAGATGAAGGAGGGCGATTTTATTGAAACTTATTTATATCTCGACCAGGACGGAGATTATGTTGCAAAAAAAACTCCTTGCCCTTTTCTCGGCGAAGACAATTATTGCTCCATTTATGAAAACCGGCCTTCGGATTGCCATCGGTTTCCATATACCGATGAAGATGTATTGCTAAAACGGCCTGCAATTACATTAAAGAATTCTACCTTTTGCCCGATCGTATATTACGTATTGGAAAAATTAGTATGAACAATGATTTATTGGAAATAACGAAATTCATAAAATGGTTTTTCTTTGTTCCTTTGCAACAATTACTCAAATCAATTCTTAGCAATAATTATGGCAGATATAGAAATAAACAAAGATGCGATTGCCGAACGTTTTATGCGCTATGTTCAAATTGATACACAGAGCGATCCGCAAAGTAAAACGCATCCATCTACAGAAAAACAAAAGAATTTAAGCAGCTTATTGGCAAAGGAATTAAAGGAGTTTGGCATTGCCGATGCCGAGATGGACGAATTCGGATATGTTTATGCAACCATTCCATCTAATTCGCCAAAGGAAAATATTCCTGTTATCTGTTTTTGCAGCCATGTTGACACTGCTCCTGACTGCAGCGGAACAGACGTCAAACCTATCCTTCACAAAAATTATGATGGCGAGGAAATTATTTTGCCCGACGATACAACGCAAGTGTTATCTGCTGTTACGCATCCCTATTTATATAAACATATAAAAGAAGATATTATCACGGCAAGCGGAAAAACATTATTGGGTGCTGATGATAAGAGCGGCGCTGCTGCTATTATGCAGGCGGCAGAGCTTATGGTAAAAAACCCTTCGCTTAAACATGGAACTATAAAAATATTATTTACGCCTGATGAAGAGGTTGGTAAAGGGACCGCCATGCTAGATATGAAAAAACTGGGCGCCAACTTCGGTTATACTTTGGATGGAGGTGAAGCCGGGAGTCTGGAAGATGAGACCTTCAGTGCTGATGGAGTAACCATAACAATCAATGGAGTAATTGCCCACCCAGGCTACGCAAAAAATAAATTGGTAAACGCGATAAAAATAGCCGGAGAAATTTTACATGCATTGCCAACAACCGAATGGGCGCCCGAAGCCACAGAAAAAAAAGAGGGATTCGTTCACCCGGTGCGGCTGGAAGGAATTGCGGAAAAAGCAACCATTGAATTTATTGTGAGAGATTTTGATACTGATGTTTTAAAAAATCATGAAGAAAGATTACGAGGCATTGCTGAAGAAGTAGTGAGCCATTACCGCGGAGCATCTATGGAATTTACAGTTACGGAACAATACCGCAATATGAAACAGGTGCTTGATCAGCATCCACAAGTGGCTGCATATGCGGCTGAAGCTATCAATCGTGCCGGACTGGATGTTACAACAGAAAGCATTCGCGGTGGAACGGATGGTAGCAGGCTTAGTTATATGGGATTACCTTGCCCTAATATATTTACGGGTATGCAATGCATTCACTCCAAACTGGAATGGATAGGTGTGAAGGATATGGCGAAAGCTGCAGAAACGATTGTGCACCTGAGTATGATTTGGGAAGAAAAAAACTAAGACACAAAATATTTTATAAAAGGTTAACCTTAAACGTTAGAAATAACCCAAAAGGTTTTGAAAGCATTTTTTAACATTTAAGTTAAAGTTTATTGCACATATTAACGCAACCACTCATTTATAGAATTACTCTTTACATTTGTCATCAAACCTACGTACATGGATTTATTTCTCCTGCAAATTGACACAACCTCGATAACGCATGCTGCTCCCAAAACCCAAAACTTATGGGAAGTGCTGGTAAGTGGTGGTGTAATAATGATTCCTCTTGCTGTTTTATTTCTTATTGCTGTTTATTTCTTTTTCGAAAGATTGATCGCGATAAACAAGGCATCAAAGATTGACGATAATTTCATGCGCATCATCAGGGATCACATCGTAACCGGAAATGTTGCAGCAGCAAGAAGTTTTTCAAAAAACAATGATAACCCCGTTGCGCAGATTGTAGATAAAGGTATACAGCGAATTGGCAAACCGATGGATGCCATTGAAAAAAGTATGGAGAATGTGGGCGCTCTCGAATTATACAAACTTGAAAAAAATCTTTCTATCATTTCAATAGTGGCCCGCATTGCCCCGTTGTTCGGTTTTCTTGGAACCATTATCGGTATGCTTGCTTTATTCAAAGGCATTGCTCAAAGCACTGAATATACGCCCAACACCATTGCCGATGGTATTTACATTAAGATGATCACTTCTGCCACGGGCTTAATCATTGGTATATTA
The DNA here is from genome assembly GCF_057362405.1 of Ginsengibacter sp. Classification (NCBI taxonomy): domain Bacteria; kingdom Pseudomonadati; phylum Bacteroidota; class Chitinophagia; order Chitinophagales; family Chitinophagaceae; genus Ginsengibacter; species Ginsengibacter sp. Next base: position 834 of record NZ_JBMQQG010000135.1, on the reverse strand, counting down.
GCGTATATTGGTCACAGTTATCTTGCCGCACAAATTACCCGCATCGAAAATAAAATGGAAATAGCTACGGCAGAATTCACCGATATTTTACAGGAACCCACCCGGTAAGAAAATCACTTTTTGTAAATTAATAATTGAACGTGAGTATAAGAAAACGATATAAAAATGAAGATACAGAACTGGATACGGGTCCTTTGAACGACATTTTATTTATACTTATGTTTTTCTTCCTCATCATTTCTACATTGGCAAATCCCAATGTTATTAAAATGAATAATCCCAGGGCAACAAGTGAAACCAAGGCTAAACAGAGTGTGATTGTGAGCATAAATAAAAACCGGGATATTTACCTCGGGCAGCGAAAAATTCTTTTTGATTCACTGGAGTCGGATTTGAAAAAGCAACTACGCATTGGCGATAGTATAAAGCCAGCCGTGGTGATTAATGCCGATTCCCTGGTAAGCTGGGGTGATATTGTGAGAGTAATGCAGGTGGCTAAAAAGCTTGGTGCTACAACTTCCGCATCAGTTAGCAGCGCAAAATAATTAACTGGTGTAATTCATAAACTTAATTTGATTTCAGGAAAGTTGCTTTTATCATTCTTTCCTTTCCGTATATATCTTTTCTAACTTCCGTTTTAAAGTCGTAGCTCAAAAAGATTTGCTGTATCTCTTTAGAAAAGTCCTCATGAATTTCTACAAAAATATTTCCACCTGTGCTTAAATGTGATTGTGCAAAATGGGCAATTTTATTGTAAAACAGGAAAGGACTATTATCGTCAACAAATAATGCAATGCCAGGTTCAAAGGCAATTACATTCCTGGCTAATTTGTC
>NZ_JBMQQG010000134.1:0-19364 GCF_057362405.1 Ginsengibacter sp. | reverse complement strand
TGATTTGCCGCTTCCACTTATCCCCGTGATTACGACCAACTTATTTTTTGGAATGGAGATGTCTATATTTTTGAGATTGTGCTCTCTCGCGCCAAATACTTCAATAGTTTCGTCGGTAGGTTCTCCCGATTCTAAATTCTGCTTGTTCGCCTTTGCCATAATAAAAAAGAGTGCAAATTTACCATTAAAATGTTTGATGAAATGAATTATAACGCGTGTTCCAATCATCGGAATAAATCTAAATAGAAACTGGGATTAAAAGAATTTCGCACTGTTTTGTTAAGAATCCTTAAATTATTCCGGTAGGTATTTTACTCAGCACCAACTATCTTTCTTATTATAAAAGCATCAATGTTAATATCTTTAACTGATTTTAACTAAAAAAAACAATTCCACTGTATTTTTGTATTCTGTTTTATCGTAGCTTTATTTTCACATAAATCCCATGAAAATTTTCTGCGCTTTATAAGTACTGAAATCAAAATATTTGACTACTTTTCTACAATAATTAAAATATCTGGCCGTTTGATAAAGTTGATGGGCAGTATTATTTAATGAATTTCATATTTCGATAATAGTAAGCTGTCATGTATTTAAATAAAATTAATTATTACATTTGTCCTTACCCTCAAAGTAAAAAACAATGAAAACCAAATTATTCACTGCAATAGCCGTTTTAGCTATTTTTATCTTATCCGGGTGTGGTAAATCCGGCAAATCGAAAGGTCTTGCCAACGATGGACAGTTGCATGGTGTCGCGCCATCCAACCGTTACATTCTACCAAAACCCCCCGGCATGGTGTATATTCCACCAGGAACGTTTCACATGGGACCAAGTGATGAAGATATTAACTATGCGTTTACTGCTAGAAATAAACAAGTTTCTATCAGCGGGTTTTGGATGGACGCTACAGAAATTACTAACAACGAATATCGCCAGTTCACAAACTGGGTGAGAGATTCTATCGCGGGTAAGCTGATGGGATATGTAAAAGCAGACCCAAGTAGCGGTACCGAAGCATTAGATTGGAAGAAAATAGCCACTATCAAATGGAACGACAAAGCAACTATGGAAAAAATAGATGCTATGATTGTGACGCCTGATAACAGAATTTTCGGAAGGAAGGAACTTGATCCTCAAAAAATAATGTATCATTCCGAAACGTTTGATTTTAAAGAAGCAGCCAAAAGAGAAAATGCAAATGTTCCTCGCGGAAAGTTTATTGTAAGGTATGATATACCGGTTTACCCAGATACTTTAGTGTGGGTTAGAGATTTTGCTTACTCATATAATGAGCCAATGGCCAAGCAATATTACAGCCATCCCGCTTTCGGTAATTACCCTGTTGTGGGAGTGAACTGGAAACAGGCAACTGCATTTTGCGAATGGAGAACTCACTTATTGAATTCATTCTTGATAAATAAAAACAGGAGCACTGAATCTCCCTTCCGATTGCCAACTGAAGCTCAATGGGAATACGCAGCAAGGGGTGGCAGATCACAATCTCCGTATCCATGGGGTGGCCCATATTTGAGGAACAGAAAAGGATGTTTACTTGCCAACTTTAAGCCGGGTAGAGGTAATTATCCTGAAGATGGCGGTTTTTATACGGTGCGTGCAGACGCTTATTGGCCTAATGATTTTGGCTTATATAACATGGCAGGCAACGTATCCGAGTGGACTTCTTCTTTATATTACGAAGGCGGTTACAATTTTCAGCACGATATGAACCCGGATATTCGCTGGAATGCTACCGACCAGGATCCCCCACGAATGAAGCGTAAAGTTATCCGCGGTGGCAGTTGGAAAGATGTAGGATATTTTTTACAAACAAGCACCAGACAATACGAATATCAGGATACCGCTAAATCTTATATCGGATTCCGTTGTGTTATCGATTTACCACCAGTTACCAGCAAAAAAGGTAAAAAATAAATATTATTCCATAGAAAAAATCTTTAGCAAAAAACTTACTGGCCTGTATTAATAGTGATTTAATATGGGCTTTGTATTTTATAAACCTAACCAATTAAACATTAAAATTTAAAATCTAAATTATCATGGCCCAACCAAAAAGAACCTTCCTGACCCTTATCGACGTTTTAGTTAGCGCCGGCGCAGCTGTCGTAATTTTCGCTGCATGGGCAAAATTAACACACCAGTCTTATGCTGATACATTACTTGGAGTAGGTATGTTTACCGAAACAGGTATCTTCCTCGTGTACGCTGCTATTGAATGGGTAAAACCTCAAAGGCACGATCATGGCGCACCGGCAGCAGAAACAGTTAAAGGCAATCCTGCATTAGCATCAATGGATAAAATGTTGATGGAAGCAGACATCACACCAGCTAACATGAAGAAGCTTGGTGATAATTTTCAGAAGTTAGGCACTACAGTCTCTCATCTTGGAGAAGTAGGCGACGTTGTAAAATCGACCGGAGATTTTTCCGCAAAAACCAAGGAAGCTACTTCGGCACTTGGCATGATGAAAGAAGCTTATGTAAACTCCGCGAATACAATGAGTAACTTCAATAACGCTGCGGATAGCGCCAAAGGATTTCATGACCAGGTTCAGGTTCTTACTAAAAACCTTGGATCATTAAACACTATTTATGAATTGGAACTTAATGAAAGTAATAATCACCTGAAAACTCTTAACAGTTTCTATGGCAGAATGGCACAAGCTAGTGAAGTGATGATATCAACTGTGGAAGATGCACAATCTACCAAAGAGCAAATAAGCGCTTTAGCTGGTAATCTAACCAAGTTAAACAATGTTTATGGAAACATGCTTAGCGCCATGCAGGGTAGGTAATTATTTAAATAAGAAATCCAAAACCAAAAACCAAAGTAAAATTTAAATACCATGGCATTACCCAGAGAACCGCGGCAAAAGATGATCAATGTGATGTACTTAGTACTGACCGCCATCCTTGCCTTGAATGTATCAAATGAGGTAATTAGTGCATTCAAAGTTGTAAATACAAGTTTGGAAACTTCTAATGACAACATATCTACGTCAAATAATAATTTATTTGCGTCCCTCAAAGAAAAGCTTGCAGAACCCCAGTCTCATGACAAAGCCATGATATGGGCGCCTTTAGCTACTAAAGCTGAAGGCTATTCTGACGCGATGTACAAATATCTTGATAGCTTGAAATTGGCCCTTAAAATTTCAGCCGATCTTCGAATGAAGGCCCCAGCTCCTGGAACTACCGATAGCATTGAGGACTTCAGGGCAGATAACCTCGACGCTTCAACAAGAATGTTTGAAACAAAAGGAGAAGGACCAAGGTTGCAAGCAAGACTTGACCAATATAAGAAAGACATGTTGGGTCTTGATCCTGCAATCAATGCAGCATTTGAGCATCAATTTCCTGTTAGCACAAACCCTCCTCGATCAATTGAAGGCCACAACAAGAATTTTACCCAATCATTTTTCCACATGACGCCAACAATTGCTGCCATTACGATACTAAGTAAGTTTCAGAATAATATTAAAAATGCTGAAAACGAAATAGTAACTTATTGCCATACCCAAATTGGGAAAGTAGAAGTCCACATGGATAAAACAGGTGTATTGGTAGGTACAAATTCCACATACTTAATGCCTGGACAACAACTACAAATTACTGCTGGCGTTGGCGCATATAGTTCTGCGGCGGCACCATCAATATCAATTAATGGTAGTAACGTGCCAGTTGCCAATGGCCAGGGAACTTACACTACGGCTGTGAGCGGTCCCGGTGAACATACAGTTAATGTAAACGTAACATTTAGAGACGAAAACAATCAGATACAAACGAAATCGGTACCTGTTAAATATACAGTTGGGACGCCAGGTGGTGCGGCTGTAATGCTTGATAAAATGAATGTATTTTATATTGGCGTTGATAATCCGGTTACTATTAACTCTGGAACTGGTTGGGATAAAACTAAGGTTTCAATGACTGGAGGCAGCTTAACCTCTGGTGGCGCTCCGGGTAAATTCAATGTAAGAGTAACTGCTCCGGGTAACGCCAGCATCACAGTAAATGCAGACGGGAAGGCAAATACTTTTCCTTTTAGAATAAAAAATATACCACCACCGATCTTAATGGTAGGACCGAGTGAAGGAGGAAGAGTTCAATCTGTTATTTTCAAAAATCAACAATTTGCAAGGGCTGAATTGAAGAACTTCGATTTTGAGTATCGTTATAATATTGTAAGTGCTACCGTGTATTTTTCTGGCGCTAATTTTCCTAGTGTGCAGCAAGCAAGCATAACAGGCGGAAGTCTGGCCGGAATTTCATCCCTATTAGCAAAATGCATTCCTGGTACATCAATAAATTTCGATAATGTAAGGGTACAAGGACCAGGTGGTCCCGTGATGTCAATACCGGGCCCAGGTTTCATATTATACTAAAGAATAAATATAAAAGGTTATGAAAAATATTATGGTGAAATGCTTAGCGCTTACTCTTTGTTTAGGCATAATTGTCAACGTTGCGGATGCACAAGCCAAGAAGAAGAAGAAACCCGCTACCACGCGTAGCGTGAAAAAACGAACTACGGCTAAACGTACGACTAATTCAAAGACAAAGGCGAATATTAACCCGAGCGCCAAGGTTGACACTGCAGTTGTTATAGCACCGGCTGCTCCAAAGATTGATAGTCTACCCATTACTTTTGTAAAGAAGTCACTACGCCCGGATGACGCGATAGAACGCAATCTCGTAAAAGACAGAACTCCGTTGCCTTATGAATATTTACGGGAAGATGATGCCGTTTACCGCGAAAAAGTGTGGCGTGAAATTGATACCCGTGAAAAAATGAATTTGCCTTTCCGGTATTCAGCAAATGAAGATAACGGCAATCAGCGTTTCATCTCAATATTATTCAAGGCGATCCAGGATGGCCCTGACAATGGTGGTGTTACCGTTTTCAATCCAACTGATGACAGATTTACGACACCGATGACGGTAGCTGAAGTTGCTAAAACGATCGCGGGTGAACCAGTTTCTGTTCCCATGTATGATTCATTGGGGAATGTTACCGGCTATAAACAAACCAATCCTGAAGTAAATCTTGATTCCTTTTATAAATTCGAAATAAAGGAAGAAGTAATTTTTGATAAAGAAAGTTCGAGACTATTCTGGAGAATCTTGGGTATTGCACCTTTAAAAAATGTGATCACTTCACAAGGATTAAACCTTGGCGAAGCACCACTTTTCTGGGTATATTACCCCGATATGAGACCCATATTTGCAAAATATGAAGTGTATAATGGTAAAAATTATGGCGCCCGCATGAGCTGGGAAGAGCTTTTTGAAAGCAGAATGTTCTACGGTAGAATCATTAAGAGTACATTGGATAATCCTTTCGACCAGTTTCTGTCGCAGCAACAAGGTTTAAAAGATAACCGAATTCTACAGTTGCTTGAGGGTGAAAATATTCAAAATAAGATTTTTGATTACGAGCAGAATCTGTGGAGCTACTAAAATAACTTTGTTAACAAAATATGAAAGGGAAGCATTTTGCTTCCTTTTTTTATTTGCAGAAGATTGCAATGTGGAAAATTATTAATGCACGAGAAACATATAGCTAATGATTTTCCCCTTATTTTTACCGCGGTTTTTCATAGGATATTGGATTTTAAACGGGGCTGGATTTTCATCCTGGCCCTTTTTTATTCTTACTATTTATCCGCGGCTGCATTCGCTTTATTTTGAACTCCATCGAAATAGCTAACAATAATTTCGGCCTTTGAATTGCCTACCACTTCTGCAAGTTCAATGAGGCTTAGCTCCTTTATTTTTTTCACCGACTTAAATTTTTTTAAAAGAGTATCTGCGGTATTCTTTCCAATACCCTTTATCATTTCCAGTTCATTTACAAATGTGCCCCGACTACGTTGATTACGATGGAAGTTAATTCCAAATCTATGGACTTCATCCCTTATTCTTCGTATGAGCTTAAGACTCTCACTATCCCAGGGTAATTTTATAGATTGTTGATCACCCGGAAAAAAAATTTCTTCTTCATTCTTTGCAAGGCCTATCATTGTTGTTTTTCCCAGCAGGTCAATCTCGGCTAAACCTTCCACTGCCGCATTTAGCTGCCCTTTTCCCCCATCAATAATTATAAGTTGCGGCAGCAATATATTTTCGCTTTTCAGTCTCTTATACCGCCGCGTTACAATTTCCTTCATGCTGGCGAAATCATTTATTCCCGAAACCGTCTTTATATTAAATTTCCGGTATTGACTTTTGTCGGGAACGCCATTTTCGAAATATACCATTGCAGCAACCGGGTAACTTCCCTGGAAATTGGAATTGTCAAAACATTCAATGCGTATCGGCACCTCAGGCAAGCAAAGGTCTTTTTGCAATTGCAATAAAGTGTTGTGTTTTTCTTTATCGGATTTTCCTTCGAGCCTAAGCATTTTCTTTCGCTGTAATTCTTCAACAAAATAGTTCACGTTTTTTTCAGATAATTCCAATAATTTTTTCTTATCACCGGTTTTTGGAGTGGTAAGTACCACCCCTTCTTCCGGATAATTAAATGCGAATGGAACGATGATTTCTTTCGCTTCACTTTTGAAGGTGTTGCGCAGGTACCCAATTGCAAACAACAAAACCTCCTCTTCAGTCTCTTCCAGCTTTTGCTCCAGAACGATTGTTTTTGTAAGAACGATGGTACCTTCACTAACCATAAGGTAATTTACATATGCAGTATCATTTTCCTTCAAAATGGAAAAAACATCCATAGTGCCTAAATGCTCATTTACGACCTGCGACTTGGCTTTGTAATTTTGGAGGTGTTCAATCTTTTTTCTTATAATCTCTGCCTTTTCGAATTCCATATCTGCCGCACACTGTTCCATCTCATTCTTAAAATGATGGATAAGGGGATTCAGATTTCCCTTCATGAGATTTTTGAGCCTTGCCAAGCCATCGGCGTAGTCTTCAGCCGTTTGTAAACCTTCACAAGGGCCCTTGCAATTACCTAAGTGATATTCGAGGCATACTTTAAATTTACCTTTGCGTATATTCTGGTCCGTTAGATTTAGCTTACAGGTACGCAGCTGCACATTTTGTTTAATAAACAAAAGCAATTCCCGCACTTTGCCAACTGAAGTAAAGGGCCCAAGGTATTGAGAGCCATCGTTAATTTTAGACCTTGTCAGAAAAACTCTGGGGAAAGGTTCATTTTTGATTACGATGTATGGATAGGATTTATCATCCTTTAGGTTAATATTAAATCTCGGCTGGAATTGTTTTATCAATGAATTCTCCAGTAAAAAAGCATCCTGCTCACTATCAACAATAGTAAATTCTATTCGTGCAATTCTTCTTACAAGCTCATGCGTTTTATACCCCGTAAATGTTTTTGTAAAATAAGAACTTACCCTCTTGCGAATATTTTTTGCCTTACCTACGTAGACTAATTCATTTTTGCAATCGTAATATTTATAAATCCCTGGCTCAACCGGCAGTGTTCTTATTATAGTTTGAAATACTTCTGGTGTCATAATATTAATTCCATTAATGCCTTTAAAATCAACAGAAACTTAGTCATCAAATTCCCATTTCAGGATTTCTTCTTTAATCCCCGGCGCCATTTTTGATTGTTGTTCGATTGTTCTGATGCTGCACCATTTATTGACTTTCCAGGTTAACTGCGTTGTCAAAGTGACTCCATTCGCAGACTCTTCTTTAACAATATAAACCCTTTGCACTGTTCCATTTTGAGGATCTATATAAACATCCCAATGAGTTAATTTCATAGAATCGGGCAACTTTTTTAGGGGGTCATAAGAAAGAGTAACTGCATTTATAGTCTGATCCATAAAAGATTCTTCTTCGAAAAACTCATGCAATGAGATTGAATCTATTATGGGACTGAGAAAAGGTTTTGCAAAAGGCCTTATATCACTTTTTTTCAACCAGACAGAGTCGCGCTTGCCATTATTGATAGTTATTTTAAGCGGCGTAACGGGCATATTGTCGATTTCATTAAGCTGTCCTAAAAGAAAATTTGTTACAGGAAAAAATGGCTGCGATTCCTGGGTGTTATTAACACTTTGCGGTTGTTTAGATTCCTTATTGTGACAAGCAGCTAAAAAAAATATGGGAAGGACACAAATTGCCTTAAAAATTTTCTGCATCTGCAAAATTACTAATAAAAAAGAGCCGTTGAAGAAGAGTAAACATCAGACTTTACTATAAAGAAGTTAAACCGGCAAATCGGAATTATTTTCTAAGTGGGGAAATACCAATTCTTATCCCGTAGTCAATTAAGTGCTCCTGGATTGGGTAATCTTCTTTATAAGTTGAGAGCCACTGGTATCTCACATTCGGGCCAATTTGCCATTTGAATTTGGCAGAATTGAATGTAATGAAAGCGCCAAAATTACTATTCATATTAAATTTCCGCAATAAATCAGGATCGTTAACATAATTATTCCCATCGGATGAAAGAATATAAGCGTTACTCTTAATCACAATAGAAGGTTCAAAATTAGCGTAAGTATTGAACTTGATTTTATCGCTTCCGGCAAACTCGTATTGCAATCCTAAAGGTATTGATGCCTGCAAGCTATAATTTCGTATCGATACCGCTGTTTGTCCGGTTCCATTCCCATAATGGGTAATATAGCTTTTCGAATACACATCGCCAGTTGCAGGATCTTTCAAAAACAAATTTGCAAATGTTGGATGCACTTCATTGGAAGTAATATTATATCCTGAATAAGTAATGTGTATGCCGGAAGTAATCCAAAGCTTCCTGGTAACCGAATTATTTATTTGAACACCTGCTTCAAAACCAAGTGCCGAATTATGTAACACTTTGTAGTTGCCGGCATTAATAGCAACAGCAGGAGTATTATTGTTATTTGATGGCCTAATTGGTTGGCCATTAAATGAAACACTATTAACCTGTGGAGCTACAAAATAGACCCAGCTTATTTTATCATTCTTTTTTTGTTCCGGTTTCTTAGCTAAATCGTTTTTTGGTTTCTTTTGTTCTATATCCTGAACATTCTTGATGTCGCCCGTAACTTTCGTTGAAATCAGATTTAAATTTTCGATGGAAATTTGACGATCTGATTGTAGATCATTTTCAATACCTACAGCAATTTTTTCTTTTATAGTCCCGTCTGATTTTATGGGATTGGCGTCATTATCTTGTAATTGAATATTATTATAATCGAAACTCCTATTTTCAATATTTTTATTAGACTTTGCATCAACTTGAGGAGAAGGATTCTCATTTCCACCAAACAATGTATTTTCTGATTGAATAGCGGCTTTTGAATTCTGAATTGCCAAATCATCCGAAGTTAACTGCACGGTTTTATTCTGTAACAGGTGAGGGCCAGGATCATTGGATTCCTGCGGTGCTATGCCTTTTTGTTGTGATTCTGCTAAACTCTTATCGCCAGCGATACGGGAAGCTTTTTTTGTAAAGGCGATTTTTTGGTTAGTGCTTGAATTCTCTCCAGAATTTAAATTACTTGTAATCTTATTAGACTGGACATTAAGATCTTTAGAATTAACTGTTTTGTATCCGTTATGAGTATTGAGATGTCCAATAACTACCAGCGTAAACACTAACAAGAGCGACATCGTAACTGAAGGCCATCTTCTTCCCGGATGCATGTCGTTATATATGCCGTGCCATACTCTCTTTGAAGGAATCATCTTAAAATCATCCGCATGTTCCTTTAAAGAATGCTCAAAATCATTCATCGAAAATCTGCGTTCCATCATTCACATAATTTCAGTTATTGGTAATATAGGTTAACATCATTTTTAAATAATACTAGCTACTTCCTGATACCATCCTTACCTTCTCCCTTGGCTGTTGAATAATCTTCTTTTTCAAAAGAACATCTTCAAGCATCGATTTCGCCCGCGTATATTGGGACCTGCTGGTGCTTTCCTCAATATCAAGTATCGCTGCAATCTCTTTATGCGAGTAACCCTCGATAGCATAAAGATTCAAAACTGTTTTATATCCCACCGGCAGCAATCTTATACATTCAACAACCTGTTTCGCCATCAAAATCGAAGGGATATTATTTTCGTTCAGGTAGATACTGTTAGCGTGAAAAATATCTACACTATCAGTAAACTTTTTATTTTTCTTTAATACATTTATGCACGTGTGTACAATAATTCTTCTGATCCAACCTTCCAGTGCTCCTTGACCTCTAAACTGGTGAATCTGAGAAAAGACCTTAATAAACCCTTCCTGCATCATATCCTCGGCATCCTCCCTGTTTCGTGCAAAACGATAACACACCCCTAACATTCGTGGGCTAAAACGATTATACAAAGCCTCCTGCGCAGTAGCCATGTTATCAAGACAACCTTGAATCATTAGCTCTTCTGTCATAGTTTTTGAGTGGTTTAACCCTACTAAGATAGGACAAAATATAGCTACAAAAGCTGCATGGCAAATAAAAATAATCCGCTGGTAATCAAACTAGTCATCCAAATAACTATTGTAGCGGCAAAAATCAAACCTATAGGCGACAGATTTCTATGATATTGCTTATTAAAATTTTTGCCAGATGCAAGTGCTAATCGTTTCGTGGAATGTTTGAAATGCACAGGCCTTTTGAGCATGCGCCCAACTAACAGGGAAACATCTTTGTTGCTTTCTTGATGCAGTGGTCAAATCAATATGCTGTCGCCTCAGCAAACTTTTTATTGTAACTGACTTCTGTGGGAATGGTGCACTTCAGAAAAATATAGTTTATTGCTATACCTTCAGAAATATTTTTTTGGGATCAGATAAATCGCATATTATTTAGCACTAAAAGTAAAACCATTAATATCGTTTTGATTATTTTTATCATTTATGGATTAATCAAAACCTCGCCCGTCATTTGTGGAGGTATGGGAAGATGCATCATTGTTAGAATGGTTGGTGCAAGATCGCCGAGTTTTCCGTTTTTTATTTCGCCTTTCCAGTCTTTATCAATAATAAAGAAAGGAACCAGGTTTAAGGTGTGGGCAGTATTAGGAGTTCCATCTTCGTTAATCATATAATCTGCATTGCCATGGTCTGCAGTTAAAAATATGGTGTATCCATTTTCCAAACCTGCTGTCACTATTTTTTCCACGCATTTATCTACTGTTTCTGCCGCGGTAATAACTGCATTCCAAACTCCGGTATGTCCTACCATATCTGTATTTGCAAAGTTTAAGCAAATAAAATCAGCTGTTTTATTTTTTATCTCAGGCAATAATGCATCAGTAACTTCATAAGCGCTCATTTGTGGTTTCAGATCATACGTCGCAACCTTTGGAGATGGAATCATAATCCTCTTTTCCCCTTCAAATGGAACTTCACGACCGCCACTGAAGAAAAATGTCACATGTGGATATTTTTCGGTCTCAGCAATCCTGATTTGCTTTTTATTATTCGCAGCAAATATTTCTCCCAGAGTATTCGATAAATCATCCTTCTCAAATATTACGTGAATATTTTTATAAGTATGATTATACATCGTCATTGTCGTATAGTCAAGCTGTAGGGGTTTCATATTATAGTCCGGAAAAGCAGTTTGAGTAAGTGCTTCGGTGATTTCCCTGCACCTGTCTGTTCTAAAATTAAAACAGATAACGGCATCGCCGTCTTTAATGGCTGAACCAGGCGTATTAGAATTAATAATGGGTAATAAAAATTCATCAGTAACATCTCTTTCATATGAGGAAGATATCGCCGAAAATATATCGTCCGTGACTTGACCCGTGCGATGCACTATTGCATCATACGCGATCTTCACCCTTTCCCATCTTTTATCACGATCCATGGCATAATATCGGCCTGTAATAGTTGCAATTTTACCAGTAGTCTCATCCAGGTGTTTTTGCAAATCTTTTAGGAAATTTAATCCGCTTTTTGGGTCAGTATCACGGCCATCCGTAAACGCATGAACATAAACATTTTCAATATTTTTTTCTTTACAAAGCGATGTGATAGCTTTTAAATGGTTAATATGAGAATGAACACCTCCGTCACTAACGAGCCCCATAAGATGCAAAGATTTGTTATTATTTTTTGCATGATTGAGGCTATTAAGGAGTATTTTATTATTTTGAAATTCACCATTTTTAACTGCAACATTTATTCTTTCCAGTTCCTGGTAAACGATGCGGCCTGCGCCTAAATTTAGATGACCAACTTCGCTGTTTCCCATTTGGCCAGCTGGTAAACCAACCGCTTCGCCGCAGGTGACCAATGTAGAATTCGGATATTTTTTATAAAGGGAACTTACGAACGGAACATTCGCATTTTGTATTGCGTCGCTCTCTTTCTTTTTTCCAAGACCCCATCCATCCATAATTATTAAAATAACTTTTTTTGCTTCCATTTTCCAAAGCTAATTATTCAATCTTAACAAACCGTAAATTGTTTAATTTTAATGTAAAATGGAACGATATTTTTTAACTAAAAAATATTTGTTTATGTTGGCATGTTTTTAGCAAACTTTAGTAAACCAATAGAATTTTATTATGAAATATTTTTTACTTTCTGCAGCATTATTCGTGTTAGCTTCTTCTTTCATGGCGCAATCATTTGATGATGTTGTGAAAGCGATAAAGGCCGGCGATGCCCAGGAGGTTTCAAAATATTTTGATAATACCGTTGAAATTTCCCTTCCCGAAAAAAGCAATTCGTACAGCAAAACTCAAGCTGAGCTTGTCTTACACAATTTCTTTGCGTCTAACACAGTAAAGGATTTTGAAATTCTTCATAAAAGTAATAATTCAGGTTCTCAATATTGTATTGGTAATTTAAAAACCGTCAATGGAATCTTTCGCACAACAATTTTCATCAAACTAAAGGGATCGGCAGAAGTAATTCAGTCGCTTAGTTTTGAAAAATAATCTATCGAATTATTTATTGATAAAGCCCGGTAATACCGGGTTTTTAGTTTAACTAAACGTTCACCTTTCATACGCATTTAATACTTTTGTTATTATGAATTATCCTGAGACTTTCGAAAAAAAACTTAACCAACTTATTCAATGTGCGTTGGCGGAGGATATAGGAGACGGCGATCATACCACATTAGCATGTATTGATATCACGCAAAGGGGAAAAGCAAGTCTTAAGATAAAGGACAGAGGGATATTAGCCGGAGTTGATGTGGCCGAAAAAATATTCTCATATTCAGATTCAACTTCAACTATAAAAAAATTTAAGCAAGACGGCGATGAAATGCAACCTGGTGAAACCGCATTTGAAGTAGAGTCAAAAATCTTCAACATACTAACTTCCGAACGTCTCGTGCTCAATTGTATGCAGCGTATGAGTGGCATTGCCACTCTAACAAAAACATACACTGATAAGTTACAAGGCTATCATACTAAATTACTCGATACACGCAAAACAACTCCTAACTTCCGGCTTTTAGAAAAAGAAGCTGTGAGAATTGGAGGTGGCTATAATCATCGGTTCGGCCTTTACGACATGATCATGCTTAAGGATAATCATATTGATTATTGCGGCGGGCTTGAACCTGCCATAACCAGGGCATGGCAGTATGTTCAGGAGCACAAGCCCGGATTGAAAATTGAAGTTGAAACACGCAACATTGAAGATGTAAAAAAAGTAATGCGTATTGGAAAAGTCAATAGAATTATGTTGGACAACTTTTCTCCTGATGGAATAAGAGAAGCATTAAAAATAATTAATGGGGCGTATGAATCTGAAGCAAGTGGCGGTATAAATTATGAGAATATGGAATTGTATGCAGCCACGGGAGTTGATTTTATTTCAAGCGGTGCTATCATCCACCAGGCGCAAAGCGTAGATTTAAGTTTAAAAGCCGAAATAATACAATAATATGCCAAAGAAAAAGTTATATAATATGAATGGCATAGTTTATTCAACTGATGCTAATTTAAAGCCGGAAGAAAAGATAGAAGAAGAGACTTTGCCGGTTCAGGAACAATTGCTGAAAGTAAGGCTGGACGCCAAACACCGGGGTGGTAAATCGGTAACACTCGTTGAAGGATTTGCGGGCACAGAAGTGGACCTGGAAACGTTAGGTAAGCAACTGAAATCTTTTTGTGCCACGGGCGGCTCTGTAAAAAATGGAGAAGTAATTATACAAGGCGACAACAGGGAAAAGATTTTGCAATGGCTTATTAAAACCGGCTACAAAAGAGCAAAAAAAATATAGTTTGGTATTATCGATCTAATTAAAAAATACCAAAAGGAATATCATTAGTATATTGTATTAAGTTTTAATAACTTTTAAATAACCACCAAGGTATGATTTCTAAAATATCAGAAGGCGTTAAGATAAGTGTTGAAACATTTTATCAGCCGGAATATAGCAATCCTGTTACCAGCGAATTTATGTTCGCCTACCGCATAACTATTGAAAATAATAACCCGTTCCCGGTTCAGTTATTAAGAAGGCATTGGTATATTTTTGATAGTAACGCTGAGCACCGTGAGGTGGAAGGTGAAGGTGTTATTGGAGTTCAACCTCACATAAATCCTTCAGAAAAATATCAGTATGTTAGTGGCTGTAATTTAAGGAGCGAAATGGGTAAAATGCATGGCATTTATTTCATGGAAAACAGCAATAACAAAAAAACATTTCTTGTAAATATCCCTGCTTTTGAAATGATTGTCCCTTTAAAGCTGAACTAACTTCTCGGCTTATATTTTGTCTTCGTAAAAATTTCATTTGCATCAGTTCTCATTAGTTCCGGCAAAGTTGTTTCAGGAAACTTTTCCAGGTATTTCTTTACAATCTGCAACCCGCTGAATGTTGCGATGTTGCCAGGTGAATCTTCTCCCAACTCCTGTGTTTTCGGGCTTTCCCCAATATAATTTTTGATAGTACTTTGTTCCGAATTATTCAAGAGATCGTTATTTAAAAAGAAATCCCATATGACCGCTTCGTTGGTATAGCAGTCTTTTAGTTGCTTTTCGGTATAATTAAAACAGATATATTCCGGGGTGTTTGGTAAAAATTTAGTAAGAAGATACATTCTTTTACCTTTTTCAATCATCTGCACAATCAGTGGTTTTCCATCTGCTTTATCGGGGTATAAATCGTCAATTATATTTCGCATACAGTTAACCGTTATATGCTTCGCATCAAAATTGTTAGCAAGGTAATCAGGATATTGCTCCTGCCCTTCCACACTTTTGTACAACGAATAATTCTTGCCCATGTGAAGTTGCAATCCAATCCCTAGGCCTTCCAAAGTAAGAATATCGCCCTGCGTACCAAACGAAGTTTCAAAATTGGCATTAATAGGCCCGATAAAAGTTATTAGGGACGTTGGCAGTTTGTATTTAGGGAAATAATATTTTACGAATTGGAGCGCCTTTTTTATTTCAGCGGTTTCGTTGCTGAAATCCTTATACTTCAGATCCGAAGAATCTTTTACAAGGCTGTAGTCATGTATAAATGATCGGATGGCAATATCCTGGGCGTTTCCGGGAATCAACAAACTATCCATATCGAGCCCCAAAATATTTTGAATAAAATCAGGAGTAAACCGGGGATATTTTTTTAATAAAGAGTTTATAGAAGAAGCAATATTCATAGTATCTAATGAAAAAAAATCCTGCTCATACCTTTTGGTTTCCAGGTCCACTTTAATATCAGAAACATCAGGAATATTTTTGTTGCTTCTGCATGAAACAGCAATAATAACACACGTCAAAGGAATCAATATTTTCTTCATACCCCAAATAAAAGGAAAAAAAAACAGATCACTTTGTTAATTGAAAAAACCTTTGAAATTTTATTCTCCTAATTTTGCATCATGAAAATTATTCTTGCCCAACAGAATTATCATATTGGCAATTTTGAAAGTAATACCCGAAAAATTATTGAGGCAATAAATATTGCAAAGGCAAGGAAAGCCGATATCATAGTTTTCAGCGAAATGTGCATCTGTGGCTATCCTGCGAGGGACTTTCTCGACTTTAATGATTTTATAAATAAGTGTTACGCAAGTATTGATATTATTAAAGAATATGCTGATGAAATAGCTGTGATAGTTGGTTCTCCGGACCGCAATCCTATAAGGGAAGGCAAGGATCTTTTTAATGCTGCTTTTTTTCTCTATAACAAAGAAATCAAAAGTATTGCTCATAAAACCTGCCTTCCTAATTATGACGTATTTGACGAATACCGATATTTTGAACCTGCCTATAACTGGAACGTAATAGACTTTAAAGGCAAAAAAATAGCGCTCACTATTTGTGAAGACATCTGGAACCTGGGCGATAACCCATTATACAGAATTTGCCCGATGGATATTTTAATGGATCAAGAGCCAGATTTGATGATTAATATTTCCGCATCCCCATTTGATTACACTCACATTGAGGATCGGAAAGCAATTATTAAAGCAAACGTTTTAAAATACAAGATTCCACTTATCTATTGTAACGCAGTCGGCAGTCAAACCGAAATTGTATTTGATGGCGCATCGCTTGTATTTGATAAAGATGCCAATTTATGTTGCCAGCTTTCTCAGTTTAAAGAAGAAATGGGTGAAATAGAAGTTACTACTAACGGTAGCATAAACGCACCTGTAATTGAACCGGCCAATGCATTGCCGGTTATGCAGCTTGATCCATTGTACTACATACCTGAACTCAACATTTCGCAGGTATACGAGGCAATCATTTTAGGAATAAAAGATTATTTTACAAAAATGAAGTTTACCAAAGCCATTATCGGCAGCAGTGGTGGTATTGATAGTGCTGTAACATTGGCATTAGCCTGTAAAGCTTTGGGTAAAGAAAATGTAAGAGCAGTTTTAATGCCTTCTGAATTTTCAACATCTCATTCCGTTCACGACGCGGAGCAGCTCAGCAAAAATTTGCGTAATCAGTACGATATTATTCCAATTAAAAATATATATGCCCAGTTCATAAAAGAACTTGAACCTTATTTTAAAAACTTGCCCTTTAATATTGCCGAGGAAAATATACAAAGCCGCACACGAGGAAATTTATTAATGGCACTTGCCAATAAGTTCGGATATATTTTATTAAACACTTCCAATAAAAGTGAGCTCGCAACCGGCTATGGTACTTTGTACGGAGACATGGCCGGCGGCCTGGGAGTAATTGGAGATTGTTATAAAACACAAGTGTATGAGCTTGCCAAATTTATTAATACCGATGAGGAAATCATTCCGGGAAATATTATTACAAAAGCCCCATCCGCGGAATTAAGACCTGAACAAAAAGACAGTGACAGCCTTCCGGAATATGATATCCTTGATAAAATTTTATACCAGTATATTGAAAAGGTAAAGGGGCCAAACGAAATAAAGGCGCAAGGTTTTGATGCGAGTCTCGTGGATAGAATTTTAAGCATGGTAAATAAAAATGAATATAAGAGGAACCAGTTTTGTCCCATAATTCGTGTTTCTCCTAAAGCTTTTGGAGTAGGAAGAAGAGTGCCAATTGTAGGAAATTATTTAAATTAATACACTCAAAAAATGTTACCGGCTATTCAAAAAAATTGAGGACTTGCAACATTATTTTAAACATTTCTTTTTGAGAGATAAGAATTAAATTGCTAAACATTTTTAAGAAAAAGATTCATGGAAGCATATATAGTAGCAGGTTACAGAACCGCAGTCACTAAATCAAAAAAAGGTGGTTTTAGATTTTATCGTCCGGATGATTTAGCCGTTGACGTTATTAAAGGCTTACTGGCAAGCGTACCCGAACTTGATAGCAAAAGAGTAGATGACCTCATAGTTGGAAACGCAGTTCCTGAAGCTGAGCAAGGCTTGCAAGTTGGCAGAATGATCAGTGTAAGGGCATTGGGCATTGAAGTTCCAGGCATGACAGTTAACCGTTACTGTGCCAGCGGGTTGGAGACAATTGCTATTGCCACTGCAAAAATAAGAACCGGAATGGCGGATTGTATTATCGCAGGTGGTACTGAAAGCATGACTATGGTTCCTACGTCAGGATGGAAAACAGTGCCAGCATATTCGGTGGCTTCCGAGACACCCGATTATTATTTAGGAATGGGATTAACTGCTGAGGCAGTTTCAAAAGAATATGGAGTAACCCGCGAGCTGCAGGATGAATTCAGTTTTCATTCGCATCAAAAAGCAATGAATGCAATTACTAACGGCTTTTTTAAAAGTGGTATACTCCCAATGCCTGTTGAAGAAATTTATGTTGATAAAAATAATAAGAAGCAAAAGAGAACCTTTGTTGTAGACACCGATGAAGGTGTACGGGCCGATACTTCAATGGAGGCACTTGCAAAATTAAAACCCGCATTTGCTTTGGGTGGAACTGTCACTGCAGGCAATTCTTCGCAAACCAGTGATGGCGCTGCTTTCGTAATTGTGATGAGCGAAAGAATGATGAACGAATTAAAGTTAAAGCCAATTGCACGCCTGGTCCATTGTGTTAGTGCAGGTGTTCATCCCCGGGTTATGGGTATAGGCCCCGTAGAAGCTGTTCCAAAAGTTCTGAAACGAGCAGGAATGAATTTATCACAAATAGATTTAATTGAATTGAACGAGGCTTTCGCATCGCAGGCGCTTGCGGTAATTAAAACTTTAGAGATGGATCCTTCTAAAGTAAATATTAATGGCGGCGCTATTGCTTTGGGACATCCGCTTGGATGTACAGGTGCAAAACTTACAGTTCAGATTGTTAATGATATGAAACGCCTTAATAAAAAATATGGCATCGTAACTGCGTGTGTGGGCGGCGGCCAGGGTATTGCAGGAATTATTGAAAATTTATAACGCATGCTCTTCCAAGGTTTTATTTTCGTATAACCATCCCAGATAGTTACTATTATAACTTCACGCTTAACCCTACTGCAATTAGTGATTTTAATTGCAATGCGGGTGAATCATGATTCGGCCCAAAAAGTTTAACATCATCATCATATATCAGATTAAGACCGAGGCTCGCAGTCAGTAATTTTGAAAGCTTTGCTGTGAACATATTATTCATCATAACATCAACGTTTTGGGGATTATGTTCATAATTTGAAAACAGATCAAGCCTGCCATTGTAGTTAATAGTTTTACTTAAGTCTGCTATGTAAGTTATACTTGCAAATGCACCTATTTCGTTTTTAACTTTTTTGCCGGGAGTCACGCCGTATTGACCCTTGGCAGACAAACTATCGTCAGCCACAATAGTCCACCGCGAAGTAATAGGCGAAACAAAAATAGATAAGCCCTTGGCAGGTTTATAGTCCAACCCTAAACTTATCAATACATAGCCCGGCGCAAGAAAATTCGACAAAAGATCTTTAGTACCGTCATTGTTATAATTATATCCTTTAGAAAATTGCGAATGGAAATTAAATAATGCAGCAGCATCCAG
>NZ_JBMQQG010000133.1:0-3825 GCF_057362405.1 Ginsengibacter sp. | reverse complement strand
GGAATAGTTTTTAAATCGGCTGTCATGGCAGATTTTAACGAATAATATCCCACTATTCTAAACTTAGATTTTTCATCTTGCGACTTGCATTCAACAGATAAAAGCATTGAGCTTAAAGTCAATATTAAAATCAGATTTCCTTTCATGGCAATGGACGTTCTTTTATTAAATTTGAAGCCTGATTTTTCTTTTCTCCAATAAGCCGGCGATCCAGATTACAAAAAAAGCGACGAGAAAAGAACGAACAATTCCTCCTGCGCCCTCATTAAGAAATTTAGGATAATGGAAACCAGCGAGGGTGTAAACGGAATAAAGCAGGTAAGGAATTAGATAGGTGGTCAGCGTGCTCGTGCCACCCGGGCGTATTCCTTTGAACCAATTTTGTTTGCCTTTTATGTCAACAAGATAAATCAGTAATTCAAAAACAAGAATGCCAATACCAATACAAACGGCTACCCATGCGGGAGTAGCACGAATCTTTGAAATGCCGGCGGCGTAAGGCCTTATCAATAATCCAAACGTCAACAGGGCTAATCCCGACGCGGCAAATAAGAGCCATAACATTTTATCTTTTCCTTTACCGGCCAGTTCTTTGTATAAAAGTGAAATTACTATCCCCGCCATGGTTAAAGAAACAGAAGCCGCGTTACCAATAACCCACAGGGAAAATGTTAGCACATGGGTATGAAAAGCAACGTTAATAATCATGAATGCAACAAAGGCTGCAACCTGTACCC
Source organism: Ginsengibacter sp. (assembly GCF_057362405.1). Taxonomy (NCBI): domain Bacteria; kingdom Pseudomonadati; phylum Bacteroidota; class Chitinophagia; order Chitinophagales; family Chitinophagaceae; genus Ginsengibacter; species Ginsengibacter sp. The sequence continues at coordinate 3,088 of NZ_JBMQQG010000133.1, read as the reverse complement.
AAAGATTGCCTTTAGACAACAAATAAACAAAAGCGCAAACAAGATATGACCAGCCTATAATTCCTAAAATGCCCCACCAGTATGGCTTGAGACCGACAGGTGCATCAGGTTTGCCTCCCTTAAAAAGATAAGCCATGGTTATTAATGTCAAAACGCCGAGGCCCTGTAAAAAATATTTTTTTGATTTATTCATCTGTTCAGGGTAATCGATCCAGATAAGAAAGAAAGCAACCGTTATGAATATTTCCCAAACAGCAGAAGGTAAAATGGCAAGCTTGCTGTAGTTTTCAAGATTAACGTGAAAAAATCCCATTACTAATAATGCGATGGAACGGGTCAAAATATAAGTGGCCGTTTTATAAAATGAATCACCTCTTTTCATTCGTTTCATCAGGGCAAGAGGAATAGACAGACCAACTATAAAAAGAAATATGGGAAAAATAGTATCGGCAAAACCAAGCCCATCCTCGTTCATCTTCACATGCTCTATCCAGCCCGGAATATTAATAACGCCACTTACATCATTAACGAAAATCATGAAAAACATTGTTATGGCCCTGAATACATCTATTGACAGAAGACGTCGTGGAAGGTGTTTGCCTTTTGAAAGAATAGAATCTTGCAAAACGGGATTTGCAATTTCTCCTTCGGATATTCTCATGTTTTGGGTTTTGTTTTGTAATGGTAAAATCGAATATACGCTGATATTTGAAGAAAAATGAAATGTAAATTCGTCCTTATAAAATGCTTTATTCAAAATATTTCCTGAACGTTGTCTCGCAATCTTTGACCGTTCTAATTGAAGAATACTGCACCTGTCGTACCTTCCCGGTGATCCAAACAAAAGTTCAACATCAAATTTTGTGCTGCTAACGTTATGGCAGAAACGAAAATTTCTTCTATACTTATTCGTCTTCTTCCAGGTTACTCTTGTTTAAATTTCACAGTAATCAAAAAATTATGAAACAAGGAAATAAATCATTTCTTATACAATTCGTATTGCTGTCCATTGCGCCAAACCGTATTCGCCCATTCTCACTTGTCCTTCCATTTTATCTTTTCCGGCAATGCCGGTGAATTCGAAATTAAGCCGTACACCCTTCTTTGTATATGAGCTCCTTATTAACAAATTTGATCTGTACAAAGTTCCGGATAGGTCACGGTCTGCATAACTGCCACGATGAGTACCCGTTAAATCATTCCCGGATTGTTTTATTAGAAATTGTTGCCGATCTGAACCAGCTGCAAAAAAGATTTCAAGATTCCACTCACCACTAATGTCAAAATTGGCAGCAGCATTAGGCCTATCTATGACAGGAGGCATTGATAATACCTTGTAAACACTTTCCGCAATCAACTTTTCTTCGCCCTCTTCAAGCTGTGATGAGTTGATTAATATGTTGGGTTTAAAATTAGGTGGAAATGGAAGGTAACTTCCGGCACCGCTTACCGCAATCCTGGGCGACTGATCCCACAGCACATTTTCAACTTCATATCCCGTAAGAGGAATGATGGCTGGGTCCCATTGTACCAATAGGTCCGGTGAAGGATTTGACCTGCCCGTTGGTTGTTTAATTTCGGTGGTGACGCCTGGTATTTTTTTTATTTGACTGTTAATAGTCTCTAACCATGAAGTCCATTTGCGAAATTCTTCCCCATGATCACGTTTCGCCCACATTTCAACGGCTGTCCACATTCCGATGATTTCTTCCCTGCCTACTTTATAGCCTCTTCCGAAACCATGGTGTGGAGCGCTGGTAACCCAGGCTGCTTGTACAAGATCTTTGCGACCAATCAGCAAGCCGGAGCATTGCGGGCCATTTAAATATTTTCCACCGCTGTATGCTACAAGGTCTGCACCCTTGGATAAATGCGGATTGGGAAGAGATAATCCTTCTGCCGCCGCATCTACCAGGATTGGAATGTGAAGTGGTTTTACAATTGAGGATATCGCATTTATAGAAAGAGGGCCATTTTCAGATTGCTCACCTGCTAAGACGAGAACCATTGCGGTCCTCGCATTTAAAGCCGCCTTTAATTCATCTGCAGTTTCGACTTCGATCATGCTTACACCGACACCTTTAACTGCAGATTCATAAGCGGTCCAGGAATAAGTGGGAATGATCACTTCATTTTTCATACCCCCGAGATCAGGAAGCTTCCAAAGGTTGTCAGGATTCCCCCCTGTTACAATCCCCGCACAACCCACAATCAAAGCTCCTGTTGCGCCGGTCGTGACGATGCCCCATTCAGCACCAGTAAGGGTTGCCAGGCGTTTTGCAACACCTTCCATAAGTTCATCGATCTGTACGTAGTGCCGGGTAGCAGCTCTCATGGCTTTTTCCACTTCCGGCAACATGCGTGTTGCTCCGATTATCGTTACGGTGCCGCGGGCATTTATTACGCTGCGAACCCCGATGGAATCGTAGATGTTTTCAGTTGTTTCTTTTCCTGGGGTAAGCGTGGGTAAATTCTGAATATTTTCGGAAGTAGGCACTTGTGCTTCGGTTCCTGTTGCGAATCCGCTTCCAATGGCTCCTCCAATAAAAGGAAACATTGCCAGATCTTTGATTAACTTCCTGCGCTTCAAGATATTTTCATTTGAAATTATTTTCAGGATAACTCATTTGAATTCTTTGCATTTTTCTTTTATGAGAATATTTCCTTTACCCTTCTTGCAACGATTTTTTCTTCTCCGGGTTTAAGCATAAACACAGTTATATTAAACCCGCCTTCTTTATTTCCTATTACTTCAATTGAAGGATCACCGGTTCTTAATTTTTCCTGGAACTCTTCAAGGCTCATATTTATTTTAGCCTTATCCCATACTACGTGCAAAGTAGGCGTATGATTGGCAATAGGTGGAACGATGATCGTAGTTTCGACTCCATCAATATTTTTGATTGAGTTATTGATCAGGTTAATCCTGTCTTCCCACATTTTCCACTCTTTGTCGTGATCCTGGTTTACATACTTGTCTAAAGCGGCATACATGCCAAGCATCTCCTCTTTATTCACCTTCATGCCGCGGCCGATAGTAACGCCGTTGGGAGAATCATTGAGACGGGCAGCAGCGATGATTTCTTTT
>NZ_JBMQQG010000132.1:0-22882 GCF_057362405.1 Ginsengibacter sp. | reverse complement strand
TGTTGAAGAGGTAGCTATCGCAGAAATATTTAAAAATGTTCTTTCAAGAAACCACCGGGGTAACGTACTATCGTACCAGGTTTCTTTCCAGAGAAAAGTCTGATTTTTTAGTGATTGATAATTTTTTGCGATATAGTCTGCAACTGATGTTGCACTATCAAAATGTTTGGTATAATAATGTAACCCAGCATCAGTAACGGTCATGTCTTTATGACTTCCATTGTAATAAAAATCTACATTAGGCGTATACCACGAAATAATAAAATCGACAATTGTTTCCTGGCCCGGGTTTAAATGATAACTGTCTATGATGCCCGCAATTGGCGAACCATCTGATGTTTTTACAAGGTCCTTAATTTTAAAAGCTAAAGGATCTTTACTGGTATTAACGTCGTTTATGCAAAGGGCGTTATTTGAAAGTGTGGCAAAAAACATATTGCCATAATCGGGGGCCTTTTCAAGTTCTTTATTGGTGGTGGCACACTGCAACGCAATCCCTTTATATGATTGCTTTTCTTCCACTTTATTTATCCTGTTGAAATCTGTGTGTTGCTTTTCAGTATTGAACAACAACCTATTTTCGAGCCAGCCCAGCACTTCAACTTCAATAGAAGTTCCTGATAAATTTTTCAATGAGATAGATTGAATGGTTGCAGGCATTCCACTGTCCTTCGCATTGCCAGGAATAAATGGAGAGAAAGCTTTAACGGAAACTTCAAGAGGTAAATTTTTGTCAATATATTTTATAACAGCAACCGGGTAAGTGGCTTCAAAAGTAACTTCATCCCAATCATCTTCGTGCAGCCTTTTTAGTACGGTAGTTTCATCTTGTTTAATAGAAAGGGCAAATCCCTGCTGTAGTGGACTTGTTTCCGTTAATGGTTCAAGGTATAAAGTGCCTTCAACATTGTTGATTTCTTTTATATTAAAACTGTCCAAAGGAACCGGAAGCGTTTTAGTTATAACTCCTAACTGGTTTTGGTTGAAAATATCCCACAACCACAGTCTTCCGTCACCACCGACGTATACACCGCCGCAGCAAATACCGCCTACAGGCATTCCTATATAACGGAGTTCATTCTTAGTTTTCGAATAGGTGGTGGCGTTACCTCGTTCATATAAAGATTGAATCCAGTCAGGATCTAACTTTTTATCAAGCGGGAAATGAGCGTGCAAAAAATCATCTTTAGTAAACGGTCCGGCAATAAGCGGAAACCGAGAAGTAAAAAATCCCGTCGCAGAGAGTAGGCCTGTTGATTTTAGAAATTTTCTTCTTTCCATATTTTTCTTAATAAAGATTAAACGAGCTAATGAAGTTGCAACAGACCCAGGTTGCAGAGCGACAGGGTCACCACTATTTTTTATAGGGTAATTTACAAGTTAATTTAATATCATATTCTACCGTGAGTAATATGTGGTTAACGCAGGTACATATTTAACTCTTCTATTTGAACCCATAAATTCAAAAATTAAAAAAGAAGAATATTCGGCGGAATAGATTAGCCGGCAATCATACTTACCCAAATTAACAATTTATTAAGGCCAAATTCTTAATAAGTAACATAAGATATACGTAAGTTTTCGTACATTAGTTTTTTGAAGGCATTTTCGAATTATCAATAACCCAAAAGGAACTGCCATGCTAGAGGCTATAATTATTGAAGACGAACAACCTGCAATGGAACTGATGTCGCAGATGTTATTGCAAATGCCCGAAGCCGTTGCTGTAAAAGCCAAACTGGGGTCAGTACGGGAAAGCATCAGTTATTTGTCTTCAAACCGCGATGCGGATGTTATCTTCAGCGACGTGCAGTTGCAAGATGGCCTCGCCTTCGATATTTTTGAACACACGGGCGTAGTTCTCCCGGTAATATTTACAACCGCTTACGATAAATACCTGATGAAAGCATTTGAAACTAACGGTATAGACTACCTGCTAAAACCTGTTACAAAAAATGATGTTGAGCAATCTATTGCAAGATACCATAGCCTTCAATCGCACTTCACCAATAACCGCCTGGCTATGCCATTACACAACCTGGAAGACTTTATTACAAAAAGAAAAAAAACAAGACTAATAGTTAAAAGCGGTGTTGAAAATATACCCCTGCGGATGGAAGACATCGCGTTGATGTACACGCAGGACAAAGTCGTTTACGTTACTGACCGTTTTGGCAGAAAATATCTCTGCGACAAGACGCTTACTGAACTGGAGGAGGAACTGGACCGTCATATTTTTTTCAGGGCAAACAGGCAACATATTATTAGCATTGGATGCGTAAAAAGTTTTAAAACCTTCGAGAGGGTAAAGCTGCTTGTTGAGGCCAGCCTTCCGGGAGGAAATCATTCCTTAATAATAAGCCAGGATACAGCTCCCGTATTCAGGAAGTGGATTCAGGATGCTTAAAAATCAGCTGTACTAAAACTGCTTTTGCCATCTTTAATGTGCCACCAAATAAATACAACAACAGTATCGGGACATATTTCAAAAATCCCTGGATATAGGGCCTGCCTCACCTTACCCAAAAGAAGCATATTTAACATTCGAAGCCAGCTACGATTCATAAATTTGACTTACGAATTCTTTATTGCTGTGGTGAAATTTTCATAAATACCAACCATTAAAATAGTTACTATTATGAGTAAATTGTTGATACTGGATAACTCAGCAGAACTCCTCTCATTAATTAATTTTTTCCAGGAAAAAAAACAGTATGCAGTTAAGGCATTTACCGATACCCTCGATATGTTTTCTGAGATTTATAATTATAAGCCCGACTTATTGTTGCTTGATACTTTTTTTGGCGGGCCAGACGGAAGAGAACTCTGCAGGCAGTTGAGAACCAACAGGGAAACAAGGCACGTGGGCATTCTGATCTTGTCTTCTTCAACCGACACGCTTAAAGACTACAAGAGCTATTATGCCGACGATTTCATACAGAAACCATTTAATTTTCATTTGCTCTCAGACAAAATAAGATCACTACTATCGTGGATCCCTATTCGAAAAAAAGCTTTGGGCGATTCAGGAGACAAAATCCTGAATGAATAGTAAAATATCATTTTGTGCCGGAGATTGAATCAATGTCCCCATAAAAACTCCGAGAGCTTTTTAAATTTTTAGCAACCCAATTCGAACAAACTGGTTTTTTGTGTTACCTCTTGCAACTGCACATCCTCTGTTTTAGATATTCGAATACTTACGCTTAACCTCTACCAAATAAATGTTTTAATACCACCGCGTAAAAATACAGGCGATCAATTCTATTACATTAAGAAAAAGACGTAAACTTGTATATTCCCTGCCTTAGATATGCGAAATACATCAATCATAATTTTTATTTTCTCACTCTTCATAAATTCAGGTTTAAAAGCACAACTCAGCCAATACCGCTTTTCGAGGATTGATATTTCAAAGGGACTTTCCAACAATGAGGTTAATAGTATATTGAAAGATGAGAATGGATTTTTATGGTTTGGAACACGCTCGGGCCTTGACCGTTATGATGGTTATGAGTTCAAAGTTTTTAAACATGACCTCCGCGATACATCAACCATAAGCGACGAAGAAGTTCTACAGATATTTGAAGGCCCGGACCATAAGCTTTGGATTAACACAAAAAGTACACTTGCGATATATGACCTGCTTACTGAAAAATTTAACCGGCATCCGCGTCCTTTCCTTAAAGCTTATGGCATTCCCGATTCTACATTGGTTGATCTTAAAAAAGACAGATCCGGCAACTTCTGGTTTCTCACCGGCTCTTCTGGTCTTTATAAATATTTTCCTTCAAATAAGAAAACGATACATTTTTCCATAAAAGCTAAAGATGACACTTCCGGCAGGCGTCCCACCATTACCGGTTTTGCAACAAATGACAGCGGCTTTGTATGGTTAATTAACAGTGATGGATTCTTAAATAAAATGAATTCAACCAACGGGAAACTTATTTACAGTACGGATGCATTGCAGCAAAAATCAGTAAATCAAACATTCAACTATAATATTTATTGCGATGCCCAGGGTGATTTATGGATCTACTCCCCTGCCACGCCACAAGGCGTTTTTTATTATAATGTATCGCACCAAAAACTCATTCATATTACAAAAGGAAACACACCAAAAAGCCTTAACAACGATGTTATCAGGGGTGTAGTGCAGGACGACAATGGATTGATTTGGCTGGCAACTGATCACGGCGGTATAAACATTTTAGACAAAAAAGATTTCACAACAAAATACCTCTTGAATTATGAAGATGATAATTACAGCATTGCCCAAAACAGTATCAACTCATTATATAAAGACAACAGTGGTATTATCTGGATAGGTACTTTCAAAAAAGGCCTCAGCTATTTTAACAAGGGTATCATAAAATTTCCGCTATATCACCACAAACTCTCCGATCCAAATAGTTTATCGTATAACGATATCAACCGGTTTGCGGAGGACCAAAAAGGTAACATATGGATTGCGACAAATGGCGGAGGACTGGTTTATTTTGATCGAATTTCCGGCAAATTTACGCGGTACGTTCATGATCCTGCAAATACCAACAGCCTTTGCAATGATGTGGTTGTAAGCTTATGCATCGATCACGACCAAACGCTTTGGATCGGTACGTATTTCGGAGGGCTCGATCATTTTGACGGGAAGAAATTTATACATTATAAACATAATGATGGCGATAAAAATAGTATTGCAGATAATGCTATCTGGTCGATTATGGAAGACTCAATGCATCGTATTTGGATCGGCACTTTTTCATCGGGCCTCGATCGCTTTGAAAGAGCCACAAACTCATTCACACATTTTAAGGCCACCGGCTTCCGTTCGGTTCATTCTAAATACGTCTGCGATTTGCTGCTGGCAAAAAATGGTGATATTTGGATTGCTACTTCTTATGGCGTAGATGTTGTTCAAAATAAAACGGGCAATTTTTATCGATATTACCACCATGACGTTGCAAAACCTACTACAAGCCTTAGCAATAACAACACTATTGCCCTGCTGCAGGATAGCCGTGGACTGATATGGATAGCTACCCGTGAAGGACTCGATTATTATGATCCACAAAAAGGAGTATTTACCACTCTTCGCAAAGAAGACGGGTTACCTGATAACATAACACTCTCGATTGTTGAGGACCAGAACCATAATCTATGGGTTGGTACTCCAAACGGACTTTCAAATGTGATCATCAGCAAAGATGAAGGAACAGGTAAATTAGCTTTCCAGTTTAGAAACTATGATGAATCTGATGGGCTGCAGGGAAAAGAATTTAACGAATACGCTGCCTATGCTACAAGAGAAGGAGAATTGCTTTTTGGTGGTCCAAACGGCTTCAATCTGTTCACGCCTCAACTGATTAATGATGTACCATACGACCCGCAATTAGTGCTTACGCAGTTACAGATGTTTAATAAAAGTGTAAATGTGGGGGAACGACTCAACGGCCAGGTTATTCTTCCGCAATCTATATCGGTAACAAAAGAGATTAAACTTACATATAATGAGAACATATTTTCAATAGAGTTTGCCGCCTTAAATTTTTTCAATACTTCAAAAGTTAAATACGCATATAGGTTGGATGGGTTCAATAATAATTGGTTCATAGCAGACGACAAAACTCATAAAGCTACCTACACCAACCTGGATCCGGGAAGTTATACATTTAGAGTACGAACAATTAATGAAAACGGAACGCTTAGCAAAGAAGAAGCATCCCTGAAAATAAATATCCTTCCTCCGCTCTGGCGAACCCCTTACGCATTTATCGTGTATGTGTTACTGTTAGCAATTAGCCTTTACATTGCCAGGAGAATTGTAGTGCAAAGAGCGGGAATGCGTTTTGCCATTGACGAGGAACGACGTGAAGCTTATCGTCTGCATGATCTGGATATGATGAAAATCCGGTTTTTTACAAATGTGAGCCACGAATTGCGCACACCCCTCTCCCTCATACTAACACCGTTAGACAACGTAATTGTCAATGCACAGGAACCTTCACAAAAACGTCAATTTCAAATGATTCAGCGAAATGCCAAGAGGCTGCTTAATCTTGTTAACCAGTTACTGGATTTTAAAAAAATGGAAATGCGTGAATTAAAACTGTATCCAACATGGGGAGATGTTGTTCAGTTTATACACGAAATTTCTTATTCGTTTACCGATCTCGCAGCCAAGAATCATATCGTTTTTTTATTTACATCCTCCGTTAATCATTTTTACACAGAATTCGACCACGATAAAATAGAAAGAATACTTTTCAATCTTTTATCCAATGCTTTTAAGTTTACCCCAGGCAACGGCCAGGTAAGTGTGGATTTAAATGTGACCCAAAAAGAACTTGAAACAATACTCGAAATAAAAGTCGGCGATTCCGGTATTGGGATCTCACCTGAGAAACAGGAACAAATATTTGAACGTTTCTTTCAAAATGATATCCCGGAAAATATTGTAAATCGGGGAAGCGGTATCGGTCTTGCTATTACCAAAGAATTTGTAAAGCTGCACAACGGCACCATAACAGTTGAAAGCGAAGTTGACAAAGGAAGTTGCTTCACAATTTTAATTCCTTTTAAAGAATCGGAAGTTTCGTTGCTTGAAAGTCCAACGACAGAGAATGAAAAACAAGAAAGTAAGTTTAATTTGTTTGACGAACCAGTTCGTCTCAAACAGGAAAGACCTCCGTCGACAGATTTAACTAAAAAAAATATCCAAAAGAAAACCATTTTATTGGTAGAAGACAATGATGACCTAAGATCATACCTAAAGGAAAATCTCGAGCAATATTACCATGTTATAGAAGCTGCTAACGGAAAAGCTGGCTGGCAAAAAACGCTTGCATCTCATCCCGACATTATTGTAAGCGATATAAATATGCCCGAAATGAACGGCATTGATTTATGCCGGAAAATAAAAAACGATAAGCGCACTTCATTTGTTCCTGTAATTTTATTAACGGCAATAACTGGTGAAGAGCAACAATTGAAAGGCCTTGAAACCGGGGCAAGCGACTACATGACTAAGCCCTTTAATTTGGAAATATTGCTATCGAAAATCAGGAACCTGATGGCTCAACAGGAATCTGCAAAAAAAGCGTATCAAAAACTGGTTAAACCAAGTCCATCTGACGTTCACATTGATTCACCGGATGAAAAATTTATGCATCGTTCCCTTGAAATAATAGAGAAAAACATTGCCAATGCCAACTTTCAGGTAGAAGAATTAAGCCGCGAATTATTTATTAGCCGCGTGGGACTTTACAAGAAAATGCTGGCGTTGACAGGTAAGGCACCTCTTGACTTTATTCGGTCTGTACGACTACAAAGAGCAGCGCAGTTACTGGAAAAAAGTCGATTGACCATTTCGGAAATAGCTTACGAAGTTGGGTTTAATGATCCGAAATACTTTTCAAAGTTTTTTAAAACTCATTATAATATGCTTCCATCTGTATACCAGGCAAAGAAAAGAGTTGAGCAGGAAGCCCCCGTGAAAGAAGAAAAATCTTCATAGTAATATAGCACTGCCTCCTCCGGGAATTATATCTACCGCCATTTAATAATCAGAACCTTAAATCGAAGACTGACCCTATAGCGGCCGAAAACTTATTGACTTTTTAGCTATTTCCAAAAAGCCAGCATCACATAAGAATCCCATATCTTCTTGGATAATTCAATCTCAGTTACATAATGTTTTCGATATTATTGATTATCATATATTTGGATCCATTCAATCGGCAATTTTACTATCTAAATGAATTTTCAAAGTGGCCAAACCGAAAGCATGAAGCTGCATTTGACCGAAAGGTTAACATTTGACCCCCTATCGATAAACATTTAAGCCCCCTGTTAACTTAAAATAGCCATAACTTTATCAAGAATTTACAAGCTAAAATATTGTTGATTCAAAAAATATTGCTCACTAAGTGGCGGATAGTCACTGTATAACAAAACTTAAATTGCTGTAATGCCTTTACCAAGGACATGCGTATAACTAACGATAGCGACTATACTATAATCACGTCTAATTTATTATCACTGTTGGCTTTACAAATATCAGGAGTGTTCTATACATTGAAATTTAATAATTTAATCCATTTCTAAACCAATAATTGCTTTTATATGAGACAAATTCAACTTAGGGGAATGATGAAGACCGTATTATGGACCATTATTTCTGTCTTTTTTACTTTTTCACCATCAACTGCCCAGAATACTGCTACGAGGACAATTAAAGGTAGAATTACCTCGAGTGTTTCACAGGCCGCGATACCCGGGGCAACTGTTTCCGTGAAAGGCACACAGAATTCAGTAAGCGCAGGAGACGGCGGAGAATTCAGCATTAATGCCCAGACAGGGAATATTCTTGTAGTATCCTATGTCGGTTATAAATCCAAAGAGGTTAAGATAACCGGCAATGAAAGTAACATCAATATTGGTTTGATCCAGGACTATAGCAACCTGCAGGATGTGGTTGTTGTTGGTTACGGTAAAACAAAAAAATCGGACCTTAGCAGTGCGGTTGGAACAATTTCAAATACTGAGCTCACGAGAACCATAAACGTGACACTTGATGAGGCTTTGCAAGGTAAAGCAGCTAATGTGTATGTTTCCCAAACAAGTGGTCAGCCAGGTGCCGGGGCCTCTGTTATAATAAGAGGCGTAAGCACAGTTACAGGCAACTATCAGCCGCTCTATGTAATTGATGGTGTTCAGATAAGGCCAAGCACCCCTGCAGGCGGAACCTACAACCAGCCAAAAGGATATACAAATGAATTGGCGGGACTAAACCCGGATGACATTGAGAACATTAGTGTGCTGGAAGGCGCGGCAGCAACTTCAATATATGGCGCCGCGGGTGCAAACGGAGTCTTAATGATTACAACCAAACGCGGTAAGACAGGCCAAACTAAAGTCACCGCAAGTAGCTTATTAACTTCGCAACAAAGGCCTACCGAAAGACCAGTAATGAATTTACAGGAGTATGCAAGATATCTACAAAAATTACAAGCTTTAGGATTAGTAGGTACTGAACCTCCCGAATTGGGAGATCCTACCTTACTCGGGAAGGGAACAAATTGGCAGAACGCACTTTTTCGTAATACCCTTTTACAAAAACATTCATTAGCGATAAGCGGTGGTTCAGATAAAACAACATTCTATTTGTCAGGAGATTATTTATCCCAGGATGGTGTTGCACTGGGCTCAGGGTTTAACAGGGGATCTATAAGACTTAATCTCGACAACCAGGCGAATAAGTGGTTGAAATTCGGTGTAAGTTTAAATGCATTCACTACAAAAGAAAAAGTGAATACCCTTAACGGAAATCTCATAAACATCGCTATCACTCAAAATCCAACTATACCGGTAAAAAATCCTGATGGTTCATTTGGCGGCCCTGCGCCAGCTCAGACGCAGTACGCACAAACGAATCCTGTGGCATTAGCATTGCTCAACAACAACTATAATACTTCTTTTGGTGGAATCGGAAATTTTTATCTCGATGTAACTCCAATAAAGGGTTTAGTATGGCATACGGAAGTAAATGGCAATTATACATTTACTAATAACTACACGTTTAATCCCTTTTATTCTCTTGGATCTTACCAGGGAAACAAAACTTCAGGCAGCAGGGGAAGCGGTAACAATTACTGGACATCTCTTAATACAAGGGTCCAATACGATTTTGCGATTCAAAAACATAGTGTCACCGCGATGGTTGGACATGAAGCGACCCACTACGCCTACCAGGGCTTGAGCGCTTCAGGCATCAATTTTTCTACAAGTCTTATTCAGGAATTAAGCGTAGCGGACCCATTGTCTCCTCCTGGAACCAGTTATAGAGGAGATGGTGCCACGGAATCCTATTTTGGTCGCTTAAATTATACCTACGACAATAAGTATATAGCGCAATTTGTAATAAGGAGAGATGGAAGTTCCAACTTTGGAGCAAACAACAGGTTTGGAACATTCCCGGCTGTGTCAGTTGCATGGAAAATTTCTGAAGAAAACTTCATGAAAAGCCTGACTTTTATAAATGATTTAAAACTGAGGGCTGAGTACGGTATATCAGGAAATTCGGGTAACAACAGTAGCGCTATATATTCAAATTTATATGCTGCGTCCACAGTATGGGGAGGAGGTCTTTTACCAGCAAATTTCCAAAATCCAAACCTGAAATGGGAACAGGATAAATCTAAAAACATAGGCCTCGACCTACATATGTTCAATAACAGAGTGGAAGTAATTGCCGATGCCTATATAAAAGATATATCTAACCTGATATTGATTGCATCAGGATCCGATGTTTTAGGCGGTAATATTAGTGGTGGATATGGAGGGCTTATTAGCTGGCCGACTGAAAATTATGGCGGTATCAGAAATAGGGGAATAGGAATTACTCTTAATACCGTGAACATTTCCACAAAAGACTTTCAATGGAAAACAGGTTTCAATTTTTCAGTTGATAAGAATAAAGTAACAAAATTAGTAACACCGCTTCTTACAACATATCAATCTTATACGAATAGCCTGCAGGCCCAATTTCTTACAGAAGTTGGCCAGCCAATAGGGATGATAACCGGATATATTGCGGAAGGTCTTTTTACTGACTATAAGGATATCTCAACTCACGCTATACAAACTTCAAATGGAGTTCTGACAATTGATCCAAAACAGGGATCATGGGTTGGCGATGTTAAATTTAAGGACATTAGTGGCCCCGATGGGAAACCTGATGGAATTATTGATGCGAAAGACCGAACCATACTTGGAAATCCGTGGCCAAAATTCACCTATAATTTCAATACTTCTTTTAGTTACAAGGGATTCGATTTGAGTTTATTTTTTACGGGAGTATCGGGTAATCAAATATTAAATCTTACCCGTTATCAAAATGAAATGCCGCTCGGATCAGGAGTTTATAGCAATTATTATAAAGTGGTTGCAAATTTTGCAGTGCCAAGCAGCCTGGATGCAGCGGATGCACTTACCGCAACATTAACTAATCCAGGTACGAAAATTTTCCGGCCAACGCAATCTGACGCTAATGGCAATGTAAGGCTTTCGCAATGGGATATTGAAAACGGCTCATATCTCAAATTAAAAAATGCACGTTTATCTTACCGGGTGCCTTCAAAGTATTTATCCTATACCCATATCATAAGAGGCGCCACCGTTGTTGTACAGGCACAAAATGTATTTACTATAACTAAATACACTGGTTTTGATCCGGAAGTGGGAATGTATAACTATAAGGGAGTTACCAATATTGTAGGATTGGATGAAGGAAGATACCCCGTTACCAGATCTTATTCAATTAGCCTTGCATTAGACTTTTAAAAAACCATTACGAAAAAAATATTTTATGAGACAAAAAATAATAATAGCTACTGCTTCCCTGCTGATAATAATTCTTATTCAAGGATGCAAAAAAGACTTTCTCAACCGGCCACCTCAATCCTCACTCACATCAGGAGTTTTTTATGCAACTGATGCAGATGTGCTTACCGGTACAGGTGCCCTTTATAGCGTGTCCTGGAGTTCATATAACGGAACGCCCCTGAATGCTTTCGGGGATGTTTTAGGAGGTAATCTTATATGGGATAATTATCAAAACAGGGCCGCATATATTAATTTCTCGATTTCTGCTACCGACCAAAGTGGATCTCTTTCAAGTACTTACAATGCCTTTTGGTCTGAAATTGCAAACGCAAATGTTATTGCTTATAATATACAAAACGCCCGGTCTGGCGCATCTGAATCCGGCAAAAATTCTGGCTTGGCAGAATGCAGGTTTATGCGGGCTACAGCATACTATTATCTTGCCTTAAACTGGGGGGCAGTTCCTATTATTTACGATAATATAACCCAGATAAGTGATACCGGTATTCGCAGAAATAACCTGGACGATGTTTGGAAATTTATAATTTCTGATCTAACATGGGCAAAAGATCATTTGGGCGCCAACCCACTTCAGCCTGCCCGCATTTCCAAATGGAGTGCTGAAGGCATGTTGGCGAGGGCTTACCTGGTAAGATCCGGTTTGGGCCAGTCAGGAGGTACCAGAAACCAGGGCGACCTGGACAGTGCCAAATTTTATGCGGGAGATGTATGTAATAATAGCGGGCTAACGCTTATGCCAAATTACTATGACCTGTTCATTAGCAAAAATTTTAGCGGTACTAACGTGCCATCAGAAAGCCTTTTTTCATTGTTGTGGGTTCCCAATGGTGACTATTTTTCTCATAACCATATGCAGGCTAACCTGGCATACTCTTCAAAAATAACCCAAACGGGTGATGGATGGGGAAGTTCATTTGGTGCATCGGCCAGTTTATTGCAGTATTATTTTGATCCTGCAAATAAAGCAGATTCTGTTCGCAGGAGGGCAACATTTTTTATGCCTAATGATTACTACCCGGATATTGCCGTAGCCGATGGAGGCTGGAAAGTAGATACGACTTTGTTCAATAATTCCAAAATATTTGTCCCCGGACAATCCGGCAACGGAAATACAAATGACAGGGCTTTCGTAAAAAAATATGTTATTGGTTCGCCTGCGGACAATGGCGGCCTTGGTGGATCGCAGAACATAAACTTAAATACCTATATGTTTAGACTAGCTGAGGTGTACCTGATATATGCAGATGCTATTCTAGGCAATAATGCAACCACCTCTGACCCTGAGGCACTGAAATATTTTAATGCCGTGAGAACACGTGCCGGAGTTGCTCCAAAAGCATCTATCACATTCGCTGATATTTTCCAGGAAAAGAAAGTTGAATTTGCTTTCGAGGGTAACGAATGGTACTACTGGAAACAGTGGTATTATTTTGATCCCGCTAAAGCACTGCAATATTTTAGTACACAAGACAGGGGACCTTATAATATTTCTTATAACAATGGAAATCCATTTATTACCTTTTTTGGAACAGATAACATGACCCCTGGTACCGTCACTTATCCAATTACGGCGAATACAGTTGATGCCCCTTACCCGGAGACATCCCTCCTGGTAACGCCGGCCCTATCATTGCCGCCAGTTCCCTTCGATTTTACCAAACTGAAATATTAATACCCATTCTAAAAAAATTGATATGAAAAAAATAGCTTTTTTAATAATAATTGCAGGAGCGATATTTTTCTCTTGTAAGAAAAATGAGTCCGGTACAGGTCAGCCAGTAATAACCCAGGTGAGAGTTGTTGATACCACGAAGAGGGACAGTACATTCACCCAGGCAATACCCGGAACATTAATTGTAATCCAGGGAAGCAATTTCAGCGGCCTAAAGGCAGTTTTCTTCAATGATACTTCTGCTTATTTTAATCCTTCTTATGTTACTAACAATAACATTATAATAAATATTCCTGCCACCGCACAAACAGCAGCGACATATCCTAATGTGCCCAGTATTATAAAAATTGTTACGGATCACGGAACAGCAACTTATTCTTTTACCTTGTATCTTCCGCCTCCTGTGATAACATCCATTGCCCTTGACAATAGCGGAACAATGGTTACTATAAATGGACATAATTTCGAAGGCGTCCAAAAAATAACTTTTCCCGTACCAGGTGATGATACAGCTCTTTCCTATACGGTCAATAAAACCTACACACAAATTATAGCCGCCATACCTCCCGGCACTGCTTTCAAAGATTCGATGCGGGTTTATTGCACTTTTGGAACAGGGGCATTTTCATATCCACCGCCGATGACTATAACTTCTGTTTCAAATGAAAATGGAGCAGCCGGGACCACTATTACATTAACAGGATCCAATTTCATTGGCATTTCCGATGTGATCTTCCCCGGCAATAAGCCCGGGACAAACTTGTTAGTTACCAGCGTTACCCAATTAACGGTCACTGTTCCGGCCGGTATTACCACTACCGATTCATTAAGATTATCTGGTATATTAGGAACGGCAGCGTCGCCCCAACTTTTTGACTCTTATATTACTCATCCTTCACCCGGGTACCTTTGTAATTTTGACAATCAGTGGAATTCAGATAATACGGGGTTTGTAGGTTGGACTGGCGGGTACGCAGATGCTCCAACAACCGCAGCCAATTACCCGGGAGGAACCGGAGGTTCCGGTGTATTATTACAATCAAGCCCAATGTCCGCCAACGCCGGCCCCACTTCGCAAGGTAATCCGGGACTACTGCAGTTAAATCCTTTCCCATGGGTTTCTAATACAAGCTTGTCAATAAGTGATTATTCATTGAAGTTTGAGGTATATACCAAGACTACATGGTCAAAAGGCGAGATATGGATCGCAGTTGGTGGCTGGTACGGATGGAGTTCATATACCGCGAGGTACGCTCCCTGGGAATCAGCCACTGGCGGCAAATACCAGTCAGATGGATGGGCAACTGTAACCATACCTCTAAACCAATTTATTACGGGCAACCAGTTTTGGCAAACGAAATGGAGCACTACAGGATCGCCGGCAAGTAAATTCTCAGACTATCCTGCAACAGATCTGTGTTTCATGATCGCTAACGACCTGCCATCAGCTGTTCCGGCAAATAGTATCAATCTCGCGATAGATAATGTAAGAATTGTAAAGGGCCAATAAAATTAACCCTTATCTATGAAAATCATATTTGAGAAGGCAGGTATTGGAGCTATACTTTTGTTATCATTTACTTACATTGGTTGCAAAAAGAGTGGAGTATCGTCAAATAATACCGGCGGTGGCGGAGGGGGTAACAACCCTCCTCCCACTGTCGATTCGATATATAATCCAACCGATCCTTCCACAGCGGCCAGTATAGGTTTTTTTGGAAATGCCTGGAAAGCTAAAACATTTACGGCCCCGGATGCAGCTACTGGAAACGTTCCTTCAACGACGCCAACTGATTCCCTGACTATTAATGTAAATAAGGTAATTGTAAAAGTTCCCCCTTACGTTTATGGCAATAATTCAAATCTGTGGAGTGGGCAGATAGTAACTCAACCCGCTTTAATGCAATATCTTACAGACCTTTCCCCAAATATAATTCGTGGCCCCGGTGGCAGTATCAGTGACGTCTATTTCTGGAATGGCACCGTTGCTAACCCCGCCCCTTCTGACGTTCCGGCTAATTTATTAAATGCAGACGGAACTTCAGGCGCATCAAATTGGTGGTGGTATGGCGGCAATACAGCTTCATGGACCTTTAGCTTGGATAATTATTACAATTTGTTATCGCAAACAAATAGCACCGGCATAATCACTGTCAACTATGGGTATGCCAGGTATGGTACCGGTCCTAATCCAGTGGCTGCGGCTGCTCACCTTGCCGCAGATTGGGTAAGACATGATCATGGCAGAACCAAATTTTGGGAAATAGGCAATGAATCTTACGGAAATTGGGAAGCAGGTTATCGCATTGACGTTACCCAAAACAAAGATGGACAACCGGGCTCTATTACAGGAGATCTTTACGGACAGCATGTTAAAGTATTTGCCGATTCAATGCATGTTGCAGCAACTGAAGTTGGGGCAACAATTTATGTTGGCGCCACCTTATACCAGGAACCCCCTTATAACGGGGCGTATGCATCAATTCAAACGTGGAACCAGGGTGTCTTACAGCAAGCTGGAAGCGCCGCCGATTATTTTATCGTGCATGATTATTTTACTGCCTACGCGACTAATTCAAATGTTACAGACATATTAAATACCGGCACAACTGTTCCAACTTCGGTTATGTCGTATGTTACCCAACAACTAACGGCATCGGGTGTGGGCATAAAACCAATAGCGTTTACTGAATGGAACATACAAGCCACCGGATCCCAACAAAGTGTCTCTTATATTTCCGGTATTCACGCCGCAAAAACAATGGGTTCAATAATTAAAAACCAGTTTGGCGAAGCAAGCAGATGGGATATTGCTAACGGATATTCTAATGGAGACGACCATGGCATGTTTAACAACGGTGATGAGCCAGGGGCACCTTTGTGGAATCCCCGTCCTTCATTTTTTTACCTGTATTATTTTCAAAAATTCTTTGGCGACAGAATGGTGTACGACACGCTTAAGGGTTTAAATAATGATCTTACTACCTATTCTTCAACATTTACTTCGGGACAGGCTGGAACCGTTCTAATTAATTCAGGTTCCCTCAGCCATGTTGTGGCTATCGATTTTCAACATTTCCCCGCCGGGAGTCAATATTATTGGTACCTATTAACCGGAGGAACTGACAATGCTCCTTTTTCCGGCCAGGTTTACGTTAATGGAATAGGGCCAGCCACAGCTACTGGTGGTCCGCTTACTTATGCAACTTTAAAAGCATATTCAGCTCCACTCAGTGGCACTATTAAGGTAACCGTGCCGCCTCTAAGTGTTATTTACCTGGTTGCCGGTAAGAAATAGGAAAGAGGCAAACCGAAATTTTTTTTGTGCGTGAAGCAACAAGGTTTTATTACAGTAAATCTTGTGGCTTCACCTATCGTCTTTTGGCTTATTATTACTACATATTTTATACTGGCATTAGTTTACAAGTAAGAAGTGATTATATAAAAACCGGGAGCGACCACCACAAATTTTGTACATTACTTTTCATTTATGAAAAAATATCTCATACCTGCACTTATTATATGCAATATATTATCCTGCTCATCGCCTAAGAAAAAGAATGGACTTTATTTTGCCTTCCTGCCTTCTTCAGAAACAGGCATTGATTTTAAGAATACGATTGCAGAAGATGACTCCACCAATATGTTCGTTAATGAATATACTTACATGGGAGGTGGCGTTGGCGTAGGTGATTTTAATAACGACGGATTACCGGATATTTTTTTTGCCGGTAACCAGGTGAGCTCCAAATTATATCTCAACAAAGGCAATTTTCATTTTGAAGATGTTACCCAAAAGGCAGGTGTATCAACCACTTCATGGTGCACCGGTGTAAGTGTTATTGATATTAATAATGACGGATGGCCGGACATTTATGTTTGCGTATCGGGAAAAGTTCCTGGAAGCTCCAGGAAAAATCTCCTGTTCATTAATCAACACGATCTCACATTTAAAGAAGAAGCCGCCGAATATGGGCTGGCCGATACTTCTTTTTCTACCCAGGCTGTCTTTTTAGATTACGACAAGGATGGCCGGATGGATATGTACCTGTTGAATCATACATTGAATGATAAACGCCCAAATGATATCAGGGACAATAAAATTGACAGTAATGCAATTGCCGGGGATAAATTATATCACAATGAGGGCAACACTAACGGCATGGGACACCCGATATTCAAAGATGTATCTAAACAAGCCGGTATTATAGAAGATGGTAATGGACTTGGAGTGTCGGTTAGCGACTTTAACGGTGATGGCTACCCGGATATTTACGTTTGCAACGACTATATACGAAATGATGTTTTATGGTTGAACAACAGGAACGGCACTTTTAGCAACTGCATAGCTTCAGCGATAAAGCACCAGAGTTATTCCAGTATGGGTACTGATGCTGCCGATATTAACAATGATGATCTGCCGGATATAATAACACTCGATATGCAGCCCGAAACAAATGAACGTAAAAAAATGATGTATTCATTTTTGAGCGATCAGCGGCACCAACTGGAAATGGATAAGGGATATCAGCCAGAATATATTCACAATATGCTGCAATTGAATGATGGTATCAGGCAAATAAATAATCGCGATGAACCTTTCTTCAGCGAAATTGGCGACATGGCTGGAATAGCGCAAACAGACTGGAGCTGGAGTGTCCTAATCGCCGACCTTGATAACGACGGATGGAAAGACGTACACATTACCAATGGGTTGGGCCGTGATCCAACTAATATTGATTTTCTTGAATACCGGCGCAAATCAATCATGGAAAGCGGCATTCCCGACAATGATCCCAGGCAACGTAAAAATTTTATGGAACACCTTGCATCATTAGGCAGTGTTTCTCTTCGCAATTATTTATACCTTAATAAGGGTGGCCTTACTTTTGAAGATATTTCAGAGAAAGCAGGAATAGACCAAACTTCTATCTCAAATGGCGCCGTTTATGCAGATCTTGATAACGACGGAAATCTTGATATTATAACCAATAATATCAACAGTGAAGCATTCATCATGCGAAATGATGTTGCCAAACAATCAGACACAACCAGGAACAATAATTTTCTCACGATTAAATTGACAGGCGATTCATTAAATCGGGATGGAATCGGAGCGAAGGCGTATGCCTGGAGTAAAGGACTTTCACAAATGATAGAAGAATACCCTGCAAGAGGCTACTTGTCATCAGTCGATAGCCGGTTGCATTTTGGCTTTGGAAAAAACACGCCTGATTCACTAAAAATTATTTGGCTCGATGGCAAAATGCAGCTGATTCAACGTCCTGCAATAAATAGAATTCTGCAGGTAAACTATAAAGACGCTGACATTAAGTACAACGAAGTAAAACCAATAACCGATTCTTTTTTTAGTGATGTTACCGAGAATATAAAAGCCGACTTCCAGCACAAAGAGACCTTCTTTTTTGACTACGGTTTTCAACCTTTAATTCAGCAAAAATATTCCCAGGAAGGGCCGTTTATCAGCACCGGAGATTTAAACGGCGATGGCCTTGAAGATTTTTTTATAGGCGGCGCATTCAAGCAACCAGGTAAAATATTTTTACAACAAAAAGATGGCACTTTCAATAGTAAAGATCTTGTTACCGGAACAAAATATGAGGAAGATATGCAGAGCGTAATGTTTGATGCTAACGGAGACGGGTACCCCGATTTACTTGTCGCCGGCGGTAGCAGCGAATTTGACCCAACTTCTTCTTTCTACCGTCCGCGTTTATACCTCAACGATGGCAAAGGAAATCTCAAATTAGACAGCGTATCATTTTCACCCCTTATCCGCACTCCTGCCAAAAGCATTGCAGTTGCCGATATGGATGGTGATGGCGATATGGATATCTTTATTGGCGGAAGAGTTATCCTCGGAACTTACCCCGTTCCACCGAGAAGTTACATACTTCGTAACGATCATGGCAAGTTTACGGATGTAACATCTTCCGTGTGCCCTGCTTTGGAAGATATTGGTCGCATCAATTCAGCAGTTTGGGTTGATATTGACAATGATAAAAAGCCCGATCTTATTATCGCAGGCGATTGGATGCCAATACGCATTTTTAAAAATGATGGAAAAACATTAACCGAAATAACCCAACAAACCGGCCTGGCAAGCTATCCTGGTTTATGGAGAAGTCTTGTTATTACCGACATCGATCACGATGGCGACTTAGATATCATAGCAGGCAATATCGGATTAAACAATCCTTTTAATATCAGTGAAAAACAACCGGCAGAATTGATTGCCAAAGACATAGATGGCAATGGCGTAATGGATGATATTTTTTGCTATTACATTAAGGATAATAAGGGAACCTATCAATTATCATCAGGCATTTCTAGAGATGATTGGGCTATGCAGGTCCCTTCCATAAAAAAGCGATTTGAGCAAAATAGTTCTTATTCGAAAGCGACAATGGATGAGATATTCACAAAGGACATCATGGATGGTGCCATGGTGCTTAAATGCAGTGAACCGAGAAGCGGTTATTTTGAGAATAACGGCAAAGGCCAATTTACTTTCCATCCCTTTTCTTTAGAGGCACAGGAAGCGCCCGTCAACGCTATTGCATGTATGGATGTGAACGGCGACGGCTTTACAGATATTATTCTTGCAGGAAATGAATACCAGGCAAGTGTAATGACCGGGCGATATGACGCTTCATACGGGTTGCTTTTAACGGGTAACGGCAAGGGGCAGTTTAATCCAGTTCCGCCGGTATTAAGTGGTTTAATAATTAATGGCGATGTAAGAGATCTTAAGATTATTAATGTTGGTAAACAAGCGATTTTATTATCTTCCGTTAATGATTCTAAAATGAAAGCGTTTGCCATTAGAACAAAACGAAAAATTAATTAATTCCTTCTTACCCAATCCCGCAGTTAAAATTTATTGCAGTAGCCATCAATTAATTCCCATTGAAGTCTTTTCAAATCATTGTCTCACATTCATCCTTCAACAATTCCAGCCAATTTTTCTTTAAAAATCATTATGATACCTGTCATAATTTATATTGAATAATATCAGCTTTCCGCTTAAGGTTTATTTCTATTTTGCCGATGGTTTAATGACATGCTTTATAGCTATGTTATAAATTCAATCTGTAAAAATTATCATGAGTATGTTTGATATTACGAAACCGGTTGATCTCACCGTTCATGCTGAGGGTACCGGCCCAAAGCGTTTCCACCGCCCTGAATATGTTGATTTTATGCCGCCTTGTAACAGTGCATGCCCTGCGGGAGAAAATATTCAGGCATGGATGGCACATGCACAAGCCGGCAATTATTTTGAGGCATTCCAGGCACTGGTGCAAGACAACCCGTTTCCCGCCATTATGGGTCGTGTTTGTGTGAAGCCTTGTGAAACGGGTTGCAATCGTACACACATTGATACCACTGTAAACATTCACGCAGTTGAAAGATATATTGGCGATGAAGCCATAAAACAAAAATGGCCTATTCAATTCTTATCGTATAAAACAGGTAAAAGAATTTTAATTGTTGGTGCAGGTCCATCAGGTTTATCTGCAGCCTATCATTTATTGAGAATGGGGCATACTGTTGAAGTTTATGAAGCAGGCAGCGACGCCGGAGGCCTCTTGTGGTCAGGTGTTCCCGATTACCGTTTGCCAAAAGAAATCCTGGAAGCAGAAATAGATCGGCTTGAAAGATTAGGTGTAAAAATTAAATTGAATTACAAAGTCACCGACGTCTTAATCGATAAGAAGGTTGGCAACTTCGATGCGGTTTATCTCGCTATAGGAGCGCAACATATAAGAGAGGAAGAATTTCAACATGATAATTCAATTTATATCACCGATGCATTTTCTTTCTTTAACGAATTAGAATCATTTACATCACCTTACGCACATAAGAGAGTTGTTGTTTACGGTGGTGGCAAACTTGCACTATACCTTGCCCGTATTATAAAAAGACTTAACTCAGAAGTAGCTGTTTATTTCCCCGGAGATAAAAAAATGATGCCCGCTTATGATTATGAAACTGAAGATGCTTTGGCAGAAGGCGTAGACGTAGAAATTTTGAGAAGTATCACGTCAATTAGTAACAAGACCATTACCCTGGAGAAGATGAAGGTGGAGAAGGGCAAAGCGGTCGGCACAGGAGAATTTGAAACTATCAACGCAGATGTTTTAATAAATGCCAACAAACAGGAGTCAGATTCTAATTTCCTACGTTCTGTTTCCGGTATAGCAATTAATGATGATGGAACCGTAACCATAGATGCGAAGCGAATGACAGGGTATGATGGAATTTTTGCCGGCGGCGATATGCTTCCTGGTGAAAACAGGAGCTCTACTATTGCGATTGGACAAGGTAAGAAAGCAGCCCGTTTTATTAATAGTTATTTATCTAACGAAACTTATGTAAAGCCTGATAAGCATCCAACAGCCAGCTATCGCAAACTGCACATGTGGTATAAAACCGATGCACCACAAAAAGAACAGGATAAACTGGCACCCGATATTGCGATAAAAAGTTTTGATGAAGTGGTAGCGGGCTTATCTCAATCCGAAGCAAGATTTGAAGCCCAACGTTGCTTAAGCTGTGGAAATTGTTTTGAATGCGACGGATGCTTCGGTGCCTGTCCTGAAGATGCTATCATTAAATTAGGAAAGGGTAACCGTTATAAATTTAACTACGATGCATGCACGGGCTGTGCCGTTTGTTATGAGCAATGTCCCTGCCATGCAATAGAAATGATTCCAGAACCAGTTAATTCAACTAATGATGTCAAGTAACAAAAAAATAATTTCAACAATAGACGGAAATGAGGCGGCGGCCTATGTAGCCTATAGGGTAAACGAAGTTTGTGCCATCTACCCGATTACACCATCGTCTACCATGGCCGAACTTGCTGACGAATGGGCTTCAAAAGGAATAAAAAATATATGGGGCAATATTCCTGATGTAATTGAAATGCAAAGTGAAGGTGGCGCTTCCGGTACAGTCCACGGTGCATTACAAACCGGGTCGCTAACAACAACATTCACGGCATCACAAGGATTGATGCTGATGTTACCAAACATGTATAAGATTGCCGGAGAACTAACACCCGCTGTATTTCATGTGGCAGCACGTTCGTTGGCTGCACAAGGATTATCAATCTTCGGTGACCACCAGGATGTGATGGCCGCAAGAACGACAGGCTTTGCTATTTTAGGTTCTGCCAGCGTTCAGGAAGCGCATGACTTTGCTTTAATAGCGCAGGTTGCTTCGTTAAAATCGAGAATACCTTTTATCCATTTTTTTGATGGCTTCCGCACTTCGCATGAAGTAAATAAACTTGAAATGCTAAGTGATGAACAGATACGTTCTATGGTACCCGATGAAACAGTTATTGCACATCGCAAAAGAGGATTAAATCCCGAACATCCATTTATAAGAGGAACCGCACAAAACCCGGACGTATATTTCCAGGCAAGAGAAACAGTAAATTCATTTTACGACAACCTGCCCGGCATTATGGAAACGGTGATGAATGACTTTGAGAAACTAACAGGAAGGAAATATGAACTGTTTCAATACACAGGCGTTCCTGATGCAGAACGGATAACCATCATTATGAGTTCAGGCAGTGAAACAGTTGCCGAAACAGTAAACAAATTAAATGCCGCCGGAGAAAAAACAGGTGTCATCACAGTTCGTTTATATAGGCCATTCTCTTTAGAACATTTAATAAAAGCCTTACCGGCATCTGCAAAATCAATAGCGGTATTAGACAGGACCAAAGAATCAGGCGCATCCGGTGAACCCATGTACCAGGAT
>NZ_JBMQQG010000131.1:0-9514 GCF_057362405.1 Ginsengibacter sp. | reverse complement strand
GGGCTTTCCTTTCCTTATTTTTTTTCTATCATTTTTATTGTCGTTTTTTCATCAACTCAAATTTTATATGCCCAACAAAAATTTGTTTTCGAACAATCAAAAATGGGATCGCCCTTTACTATTTCCATTTTTGCAAATGATTCGGTAAAAGCAGCTAAGGCCGCCAACGCAGCATTTCATTGCGCGGATTCTCTCAACCAGATTTTCAGCGACTATCTCGACAGCAGCGAATTAAATCGCCTGAATGCTACAAGCGGGCAAAACCGCTATGTACCTATCTCTGCGGCGATGTTGGATATTTTAAAATATTCTTTGGAAGCTGCGGGGGAAAGTGAGGGAAGTTATGACATTAGCATGGGCCCTGTAGTAAAATTATGGCGAAAAGCCCGTGCAGAAAAGAAGCTGCCCGACACCGATTCTCTCCGGATTGCCTTACAAAAAGTAGGATATAAGTTTATCCATCTAGATACCGTTCACCAGGCTGTATGGCTCGAAAAACCCGGAATGCAACTGGACCTTGGAGGATTAGGCAAAGGGCATGTGGCACAAGCCGCATTGAAAATAATTCAGGCTGCAGGTTTTCACTCAGCCATGGTAAATGCAGGTGGAAAAATTGTAATGGGGGATGCGCCTCCGGGCAGGAATGGCTGGCGGATAGGCATTACGCTTCCGGAGGAAAAAGAAGAAATAATGCCCCGGTTATTATTGCTAAAAAATACATCGGTTGCTACGTCAGGCGATGTTTATCAGCATTTGGATTTCAACGGTAAACGATATTCACACATTATTGATCCCACGACAGGACTTGGTATCACCACGCAACGAACGGTAACCGTCATTGCTAGAAATGGAACAATTTCCGACTGGCTTTCGACAGCCTGCAGTGTGCTTACAATTGATAAGTCCATAGCATTAATTAAAACATTTAAAGGTGCCGCTATTTTAATAACTGAATTGAGAAATGGAAAACTAATTCAAAAGAGTTCTGAAAATTTCAAAGACTATTTTGAAAATTAAAAAGACACAGTAATCTTTTTGTCATTAACTTCATTCGCCACGATTCTTTATAAAACATAATGAAAAAGATAGCGATACTTTTTTTGTTGGTCTCTTTAAAATTTAGCCCGGCGGCCATGTCTCAAAATAAAGATGATTCAACTTCGGCAAGCTATGAGCAAACCATTCCCGGAACTGCTGTCAAATTTAAAATGATACCGATACCGGCTGGCTCTTTTTATATGGGCAGCCCGGAAAAAGAAAAAGGACACAAGGCTGATGAAGGCCCTGTGACCGAAATAAAATTAGATGGATTTTGGATGGGTGAACACGAGGTTACGTATGATGAGTATGTTTTTTTTCTTGATGAAAGTGTAGATACCGGTCCTCTACCGGATGGAATTACAAGACCCAGCCCACCTTATGTAGATTTCACGTTAGGCATGGGTAAAGCAGGTGGCTTCCCTGCAAATAGTATGACACAATACGCGGCACTGATGTATTGCAAATGGCTATATAATAAAACCGGAATCTTTTACAGGTTACCTTCAGAGGCTGAATGGGAATATGCTTGCAGAGCAGGTTCAGAGAAAGCTTTTCCGTTTGGTGATGATGAAAAACAACTCGCTGACTATGCCTGGTATGCAGGCAACAGCAACAACAAATACCATCGCGTAAAACAATTAAAGCCCAATAGATGGGGATTGTATGATATGTTAGGAAACGTGGCCGAATGGACGTTGGACCAATACGATGAGACCTATTTTGAGAAGTTAAAAACAAATTCGGTGAACCCTGTTGTACCACTCCAAACAAAATATCCGATCACCTTAAAAGGAGGTTATTTTAGTAACAACCCTGCTGACCTGAGATGTGCGGCCCGGCTGCCCTCAGCACGGAAATGGAATGCCCGTGATCCGCAGATTCCAAAAAGTAAATGGTGGATAACCGATGCTCCTTTTGCAGGATTTCGTATCGTTCGTCCTTTCAGGCAACCAACACCTGCCGGGGCCAGTCAATTTTTTACTCAATATTTATCTTTATAAAAGAAACTTTCACTTACTAAAAAATGCAACGATATGAGTCTAGAAAATTTAAAGAACAATCATCAAAGCAGGAGAGAATTTGTAAGAAACTCTTCATTGCTGACAGGCGGTTTGCTTGCTGCACCCCTACTCTCTCATGCTAACTTTTTTTCCGGTTCAGATGCTGTAATTAAAATTGCGCTGATCGGTTGTGGCGGACGGGGTACCGGCGCGGCCGTGCAGGCATTAAGTACCAAACAAAATGTGCAGTTGGTAGCGATGGCCGATGCTTTCAGAGATCGCCTCGATGGAAGTCATAAAAATATTTCAGAGGAGATGAATGATAAGAAAGACCGGGTTAAAGTTGACGAAGAAAACAAGTTTATAGGTTTCGATGCTTATAAGCATGCTATTGCAATGGCAGACGTTGTAATTCTCGCTACCCCTCCCGGGTTCAGGCCTATTCATTTTGAAGAAGCGGTAAGACAAAATAAGCATGTATTTATGGAGAAGCCACTGGCCACTGATCCGGCGGGCGTACAACGTATATTGGCAGCAGCGCAAATTGCAAAGGCTAAAAAACTAAATGTTGTAACCGGTCTGCAACGCAGGTATCAAACTTCTTACAGGGAATTGATGAAAAGAGTTCACGACGGCGCCATTGGTGAAATCGTATCAGCGCAGGCCTGGTGGGATAACGATGGCGTATGGGTACGCCCCCGCCAGGACGGACAGACTGAAATGGAATACCAGATGCGCAACTGGTATTATTTTAATTGGCTTTGCGGCGACCATATTAACGAGCAACATATCCATAACCTGGATGTTATTAATTGGGCGTTAGAAGCATTTCCTGCCAAAGCCCAGGGAATGGGAGGCCGTGAAGTGCGCAAGGGTAAAGATTATGGAGAAATCTTTGATCACCATTACGTGGAATTTCACTATGGCAATGGTGCAATTTTAAACAGCCAGTGCCGCCATATAAAAGGAACGATGAGTAAAGTAGATGAACTGGTGGTCGGTACGAAGGGTAAAGTATTTTTTGGTGACGCCCGTATAACAGATCATAAAGGCAAAACAATTTATCAATTTGATAAGAAAACTGAAAATCAACCTTACCAGGCCGAGCATGATGAATTATTTGCTGCAGTAGCCAGAGGAGTATATCAATTCAATGATGCGGAGCGCACTGCCAAAAGTACCATGACCTCTATCCTTGGTCGCCTGGCTACCTATTCCGGACAGGTTATAGATTGGGAAAAGGCAATCAATTCGGGTATTAATATTATGCCTGAGAAATATGCTTTCGATGCAAAGCCACCTGTATTACCAGATGAAAACGGCATGTACGCTGCGGCAATACCTGGTGTAACGAAATATTTTTGATGTTGAATGAATGGAGATAATTATTTGGGGTTACACGTCGTTCACAAAGCTAGTCTGCAATTCTGCACCAGCCTGAGTTCAGCAATCGTGAAGAAAGGTTTACAATCTTTTTTAGGTGATACCCAGGTTGATGAAATAATGGTGGCATCTTGCGTTTATGATATTGATGCGAAGATTCATTTATATGAATTGATTGGGGAATTTTTTTGGGAAGGGAGATTCGTGAGAGAAAAATTATTGTTAGCAGGGGAACATTTTAAGGAATTTATTTATTGCATAACGCCCGGCTATTACGTCTTCCACTATTTTGGTGATTTCGTCCAAGCCTGGAGCAGTCGAATAACTTCGCCTCATTTTTTTAAGATATATTTTAACAGCGGAAACAGGCTCATAACTCAACTTAATGAGGGTCGTCCCGATAATTCTTTAGATATCCATTTTCTGTAATTTAGGGAATGGGTTTTTACTTATTCAAAGGTTGAGGAATGGTTCTTTGGGTTAAATGAGTTTAGTATTTTAGGTTCAGGCAAAGCTACCTTCTTCAGGTTATAGATATAACTGATAAGGCTTGTATTGTTTTACTTTTATCCAGTTCGCTTAAGTTGGGAATTCCCCTCTATTACTGCAATCAAAAAGCTGTCCCCTTCGATATGCCCTCGATATACCTTCGAATGAGCTTCGTTTCGATAATCGAAGAATATACAAAATATATTACCCAATCTATCGTTATATACAGGAAGCAATCAGCTTTCGATCAATCATCCTCAATACATAAAACAGGTAATCATGGCAATTCTTACACAAGGTATTCTTGGCAAAGTAGTAGGTAAAACCGGCCCTATAGTCAGCTATATAAGGTTTGGCCAAAACATCACCCGCAGTAAAGGCAGTACCCGCAAAAACAGGATAGAAACGCCCGCAAGAAAAACGCAGCGGGAAAAGATAAAAGTATGCAATGACTTTACCCGCGCATTTTCGGGCACCGGCTTTTTTAATAAAAGCTTTCCTGCATACGGCCATACCGGGTCGGGTTACAACAGGGTTACCGGCTCTATTATGAACCTGGCCATTGTGAACACACCAGCCGTAGCGATTGCGTGGCCAAAAGTTTTAATTTCAAAAGGGCCGATAGCTCCCGTCGATTATGCGTCGGCGTTAGTTAATGATGAAGGTAATATCGAATTTAACTGGACAGATAATTCCGGCGACGGTACGGCGAAGACGAATGATGGGGTTATTATGGTTGCTTATTTCCCGGAAAGCAAAAAGGCTTTTTATATATTCAGTGATGCCGAAAGAAAAGACGGAACAGCCATTTTGGATGTGGCATCGCAGAAAGGTACTGCGCAAACGTGGCTCGGGTTCCTGAGCGCAGATGAAACCAATGCGGCCAACAGTATGTATACCGGGGAATTAATGATTTAAAAATATTGACGCTCCAGCCGACAACAACAGGAGAAATCTATATCAAATTTATTATGGTATTGCGCAACTTTTTTTCACAACCTCTCTATTATTTTCGCATTTAATTTTTCGCCGCAGCAACCTAATCGCAAGGTGATGATTAAAAAAGAAGTTTTCCTAATTTAGTAAAGCGTTTTCCCAGGGGCCGTTTGCCGTGTCGCCAATAGGTGCTGAATGCGTCACACGGACCTTATGGGATACTGATCAAAAAAAATGAAAATTGAATTCAATCATATCGAACCTCACAATTTGCTTAGGCCTTACATTGATAAAATGTGGGTATTTGAGTGCAGTGGAAAATTGCCTTCTGATGATTTAAAATTAGTCGTGCCCAATGGTAATATTAAGCTTTCTATTTTTTCGGTTAATGGCATAACGGCAACGGTTAACGGCAAATGTATTACGTCCCGGGAAGGGAGCATTAATTTAACAGGACTTGTGGATGTGCCATTAAGTTTAGATACCGAAAAAGATATTTTCACTGAAACAATAGGTATCGAATTTAATCCGAAAGGCGCTTATCGTTTTTTTCAATTTAATTTTAATGAAGTTAAAAATCAAATTTATCAACTCGATGATATATTGGGGCCTGTTGGGAAACAGTTGGAGGAAATGGTTATAAATACTCCATCTGTCCGTGGAAAAATTGATGTGGTAGAGCAGTTCCTGGTTAAGAGACTTATGCAGAATACCGGAGATTTAATATTTGAGTTTTGCGTTGATAAAATAATTTCATCTAAAGGAAGAATTGCGGTGAAAGAACTTGAGAAAAAAACAGGCTACAGCAGTCGCTGGCTGAATTTAAAATTTATAGATAAAATCGGCGTAAGCCCAAAAAATTTATCTTCCATCATCCGCTTTAGCGAATATTACCGGGTCTTTACTTCAGAGAACTCAAATGAGATCTTCAGAAACGAATTTTACGATCATTATTACGACCAATCACACTTTATAAAAAACTTCAAGTACTACACTGGCCTGTTACCCTCCGGTATTGAGCGAAGCTCAAACGATTTTGGCCGGAAGTTTTACCAGGTATAAACACTTCCGATTTTTACAATTCCAGGTTTTTGTTGTTTCCCATCTTTGCGGTAATAAAATAATTCAATAATGGGAAATGCAGTTACCTGGGTTGAAATTCCCGCGAAAGATTTCGAAAGGGCAAAAAAATTCTACGAAACTGTTCTTAAAGCAAAAATTGATTTAGTACCTGTGCCGGGGAATAAGTGGGGCATGTTGCCTTACGAGATGGGAGAACCTCACGGAGGTTGCGCAATAGTCGAAGGCAATGGTCATGAGCCGGCATCAAAAGGTTCATTAGTCTATTTAAATGGAGGCATCGATTTAAGCAAACCACTTTCAAGAGTGGAAAAAGCCGGCGGAAAAATAATTATGGACAAAACCCCTAATAACGGTTTTGGTTTTATAGCGCTATTTGCAGACACAGAAGGAAACAAAATTGGTTTTTACTCCCCGGAATAATACAGTCATCGACATTTATTAAAATTAAAATTTCTATTAACATGGCAAAAGTAATTTTTGGAAACCATTCATCGGTTATTGTTCCGATAAAAGACCGCGACAACATTCGTAAATTTTATTGTGATGTGCTTGGCGGCGCCATCACAAAAGCAGAGGATGAAAGAGACTTCGTTCGTCTTGGAGAGAACTTCATCGCGTTTCTTTATGGGGATGTTCCTGATGAAAGCGGGTTCTCACGGGCTGCCAGAGCAATGTGGCTTGAAATAAAATCTGACAATGTGGAGGAAATGAGTAAAAAAATCATTGAGTCTGGCCTTGTAAGAAAGCTTGATATACCAGATCCGCATCTTTATTTCCAGGCTCCGGGCGGGCAATGCTGGCGCCTGGTAGGAATTGATGAAGACATGTCTTTTTATGAAGGTGCCGGAGCCGGGCCGAATGTGGCTAAGGTGAAAGAAGCGGTGGGAAGTAAGTGAACATGAGTAACGAAAATAATTTACCGGGCTAAATAATAATCAATTCAATAAATGAAAAAGCAAAATTACCTATCAACTAGTTACTCAGTAGAAATTGAGTTGGCAAAATCTCCGAATAATGTTTTCAACCATCTCATTAACCTCAAAAAATGGTGGCCGGAAGATTTTAAAGGAGAAGACATCAAACTTAATAGCGAGTTCACATTCACTACAGGCGATTCACATTATTCAAAAAATAAAGTGATTGAATTTTTGCCGAACAAAAAAGTGGTTTGGCTCACAACCGAGAGTATACGCAAAACGGACGATTTTGACTGGAAAGGAACAAAGATGATTTTTGAATTAACTCCTAAAGGCAATAACACAATAGTCAAATTTACCTATGACGGTGTTGTTACTGAGAATGAATATGAAAGATTAGTTGAGATATGCGACATGACTCTTAAAGAAATGTTTTACAACTATATTATTAATGAAAAAGGCAAGTAAATTTTAAATACGAAATGGAAAATAAGAGCTTTACTGTAACAATAGAAGTTGCAAAGTCGCCGCAATATGTTTTCAAGAGCATTACCAACGATGTTGCTAAGTGGTGGGGCGGAAAGGACTTACAAGGGAGCAGCAAAAAATTGAATGACGAATTTATTATTCACCATCCCGGTGCCCATTATTCTAAACAAAGGTTAGTTGAAGTTATTCCGGATAAAAAAATAGTATGGCTTGTTACAGAAAGCACTTTGGATTGGCTTGAAAAAGATAAACATGAATGGACAAACACCCGGATGATTTTTAACATTGTTCCAAGTGGAAATAATACCATTCTGCACTTTACTCACAAAGGACTTGTTGCCACAAAAGAGTGCTACCCGTTGTGTCACGCAGGCTGGAACACCGTCATCAGGGATTACCTGTTTTATTTGATAACAGAAGGAAAAGCACACTTTTAAATTATAACAATAAATCAATTATAAAATGAAAAAGAAAAATGATTTCAGCAGTAGTATCTCCGCAACGATCAGCGCGGACGAGGCAATCACAAGGATCAGCAATGTACCTGGCTGGTGGGGAGTTACCTTTAGTGGAAATTCCGAAAAACAAGGTGATCAATTTGTGGTAAAGATGGGCGGCGATTCCTTCTTTGACTTCACCGTAGAAGAAATGATTCCCGGCAAAAGAGTTGTTTGGTTAGTTACAGATTGCAATATGCCCTGGTATTCGGATAAAAAAGAATGGGCTAATACCAGATTAATTTTTGATCTCACCGGGCACAATGGGGTAACAGATCTGACTTTTACACATGAAGGCCTTACGCCTGAAGTTGAGTGTTATAATGACTGTGCACCGGGCTGGACGCATTGGATCAAAACAAGTTTATTTTCTTACCTCACTAACGGCAAAGGTATTTTCCGGCCTCCTACCAAATGAAACAGAGGCGAAAAAATAATGTGGATTGTAACAAATGACAGCGATTTGCGGGTGGTAGTTACAAGTCCTGCCAACGCAGCAAAACGGGAATTGGTAGCAAGTAATTCGTCATGTCGTGCTTGTCGTTAATTGTCCTAACCAGCACGTAAAATCTTCTCCATCTTTTTGCCTTTCGCCAATTCATCTACCAGTTTGTCTAAATACCTTACCCGTTGCGTCAATGGATTTTCGATTTCTTCGACGCGATAGCCACAAATTACCCCGGTAATGAGTTGAGCGTTAGGGTTCAACCTGGCTTTCTTAAAAAATGTTTCAAATGTTACCTTTTCATCAATGAGCTCCTGCAACTTTTCGTCAGTAAAACCGGTTAACCACGCTATTACCTGGTGCAATTCTTCTTTTGTCCTGCCTTTACTCACAACCTTTGTGATATAGTGCGGATAGACCGATGCAAATGTCATTGTTGCTATGCGCTCATCATGTTCGGCTGTTGTTTTCATACCTTACATTTTAAAGTAAATCATTCAAAATTATTTCAATTATTCTGATGGTCCTTTTTTTTTCCCAAACGGGTCATGGCCCGATTGTATTTCTTTGGTTTCTTGAGCAGGCCGGGTAAATTGTCCTTGCTGGCAGGGCGCAAATTTCTTTGTCAACCATTTTTTGCATATCGAGACATGCGGGTATCTCTGCGCTCATCCCTGTTTGCAAAATGTTGTTATGTGGTATGACTTGGCTACTAACAATCTGTGCTGGCAACTTTCAGACGTAAGTATACAAAAAAATATTTTTGATTACCAACCAATGCAATTTTACTTTTCGTGATTGCCTGCAGAAAGCGGGTTGTCAATAGGAAAATCCGAATCCGTTTTTTTTGAAGTTTGTTGTGTGTAAACCCGTCGCAATAACTACAAAGCAACTGACAAGGCTTTTCGAAATAGATTTGCAATAACACACCGCAATGATCCTGCATGCAGAAATACTGCATTTTCAAAAATAAATTACTAAGAACCAATGGGCAAAATAAATAAAGCAATTGGTTTCTAACCATTCCTCAACTTAGCAAATAAACAAAGCACTCAAAATTTTGAGTGCTTTGTTTATTGCGAACATTTAATAATTACAATGTAATATTCTGTTCTGTTACTGGTTTAGTTGAATTAACTTTCCGGTAACGAGTTTATTATCCAAAATAAATCTATAAATCAAATTCGCATTTTTCTGACCTGGAAGATTGAGGTCAAAATTGTTAACACCCGC
>NZ_JBMQQG010000130.1:0-23095 GCF_057362405.1 Ginsengibacter sp. | reverse complement strand
TTACACGGTCTAATTTTAGCAACCCGGTTTTTTTATCAATTTCATATTTTGATTTAGAGCCTTCCGGTATTTCGATAAGGGCATTTACCAGGTGCGGAGCTTCCACTCCATAGTGGGCGCCATGCCAGGGATGTAAGACGTACATGTTTATTTTTTTTAAAGTTATAAAGAACAATTTACCATTAATCTGGTGTTATTGTAATTTTATTTGAGGGATCCCACAGAGGCACAACGGTCACGAAGCAATTTCCAGTGTGGGCTCAGCGGCTCCGCAGGAAAACTTATCGCGTTATAACGGATCTGATTCAAAATACTTAGTGCAAATAACCTTTATTTATTTTCTACCTGCACGGTACCGGATGACCTCTGCTTTTTCTAATGTTATTAACCCGCCTGATTTTGTTTGTTCAAATAGTTGTTCCACTGTTTTAGTAAACTCCCTTATTTTTTCTTCGGTGTCAACAATTTCGATAACCAAAGGTAAATCAGCAGAAATTTCAAAAAGTTTCGCTGTATGAACTTTGCTGTTGGCGCCGAAACCCATAATTCCCCGGGTGACTGTTGCACCGGAAAGCGCTTGTTTTTTTGCCTCAAAGACGATAGCTTCATAAAGGGGCTGATGGCCTGCCTTGTCCGATTCCCCGACGAAAATTCTCAGCAATTTTGCATTCGGATTATTTTCCATTTTACAAAAATTTAATTAATGAAATGCCAACGAAAGTTGCCAGTAAACCGAAAACAACGCTACTTGCCATGTATGTGAAAGCAGGCCATATTTGACCATCGCGAAGCATGCCAACGGTTTCATTTGAAAAAGAAGAGAAGGTGGTAAATCCTCCTAAAAATCCCGTTACTAAGAAAAGTCTCCATTCTGCCGTGAAGTGGCCTCTTTCGCTAAGGCCAAAAATAATACCAATAAGAAGGCAACCTATTATGTTAACACTCATGGTTCCAAAAGGAAATGTGGAAAGAAATTTGTTTTGCACAAACTGGGATAACAGGTATCGGCAAATGCCACCTATACAACTTCCAATTCCAATTGCTAAAATTATCTTCATTCCGCCGGGTTTATAACATTCTTTATTATTAAAAAATTACAGGTTGGTATTGAAAGTGTATTTAAAGTCAACAAGCCACTCATTATTTTTCTTTACCATCTTTAATTTCGATGGCTTATTCTTGTAGGTGTTAGAATAGGTGATGATGGTAACTGAATCGGATAATTGTTGTGTTGAATCAATTATGATATTGGCATTTTTGTATCCTTCTTTTTCAATATCACTTCTGTTACTGTTGAAATCTTCGAGGCCCTCAAAATATTGCATATTGGTACTATCCTGCAAAAGATATTTTTTGGCTTCGTCATAATCACCTTTCAAAGATGATTCAATAAATCCCCTGCCCGATTCGAGTGGGTCTTTCCTGCTTACTTTAGAAGAATGGTTGCAAGCTGTGATAGTAATAATTATAGCCAGCGTGCTAATTAATATTTTGTTCATTGGGTATTTTAGAAACTAAGGTAATTATCTTTCTTCTGTAAATAAAAAACTCCCGTTATATGGGAGTAATATTTTAAATAATTTGAATTGAAAACCTATTTTGCATCCTTGAGGATTTTATTCATGCTGTCGATCATTTTATGCGCATGTTCCATTTTTTCTTTTGAAATAGAATCAATGTTGGGTACTGACATGCCATTGATGTTTCCGAGAGAATCGATCATTCCATCCATGCCATGCTCTTTCATTTTTTTTCGTGCCATTTGTAAAATAGTTGGGAGGTTAACTGATACTTTCCATTGTGAGTTCTCCTTCTTTAGAGTAAAATCGATGACTTCTCCGGACTTCCTGTCTTTCACCGGGACTGTTGCATTATCTCCATTGATAACTGCATCTTCGATTTCAATATTTTCTTTCCGGTATTGTAATATCCGTGAACTGTCGTCATTCATGTTTTGCATAGCCATTTGTGCCATGTTCATCATTGGTTCGCTATCGTCCGTTGTATACTTTTTGGCTTCAGTAAAGTCTTTCTTTGCCATAGCATCGAAGAAGTTGGAAAGCACTGTTTTTGGATCTTTGTATGCACCGGATTTGCAACCTGCCAAACTTATTAATAAGGCTGTCAATGAAAATAAAAAAATCCGCTTCATAAATAATTGATTTTTTAAATCTGGCAAATGTAAACGCTAATTTATTAATTTTTGCAAATTACTTGTTGCAATAAATTCATCCTTCATCGGGTATTAAATAGAAAAAGCGGCCTTGCCGCCGCCTTTTTTTATAACTTATATTTTCAGAAGAAATTTATTTATGATCTTCCATTTCTTTTATTTTTTCTTTGTCGTATGCCCTTATAATTGCTTTTACGAGTTTATGTCTTACCACGTCTTCTTCGTCGAGCTCAACATGGCCTATTCCATCAATGTTCCTTAGAATTCTTACCGACTTTTCCAAGCCACTTCTTATTTTCGGCGGAAGATCTATCTGCGTAACGTCTCCCGTAATAATGGCTTTCGCGTTGGCACCTATCCTGGTCAGGAACATTTTAAGTTGCAGGTCAGTAGAGTTCTGCGCTTCATCCAAAATAATAAAAGCATTGTCGAGCGTACGGCCACGCATATACGCAAGTGGAGCTATCTCGATGGTCCGTGTCGTCATATAATAACCCAACTTGTCGGCAGGTATCATATCATCGAGCGCATCGTAAAGTGGTCTTAAATAAGGATCAATCTTTTCTTTAAGATCGCCCGGGAGAAATCCAAGATTTTCTCCTGCCTCGACCGCAGGCCTTGTTAAGATTATTTTTTTTACCTGCTTATTTTTAAGCGCCCTCACAGCAAGGGCAACAGCTGTATATGTTTTACCGGTACCCGCGGGGCCTATAGCGAAGACAATATCATTTTTATCAACGGAACTTACCATTAGTTTTTGATTGGCAGTTCGAGCCCGTACTGTTTTTCCGTTCGGGCCAAAAACTAATATATCGTTAGGATTTCTTTCGATAAAATTGTCAATGGTTTTCTCGTCATCACCTCCGAGTATCTGCTCGAGGTAATTTTCTGTCATATGGCCATTTCGTTCAAGATATTGCACGGCAAGATTTATTTTATCTCTCGCATCTTCAATTTGCTCAGGTGCACCACTAAGCTTAATCTGGGTTCCACGACTGAGAATTTTAAGACGGGGAAATTTCTTTTTTAAGATATCGAGCTTTCCATTGTTTACTCCAAAAAATTCAATAGGATTTACTGTTTCGAGGTTAATAATTGTTTCGGTCAATCGGGTTTACGTTTAAATTTTTAAAAATCATTCAGCACTTATTCAAATATAAAATTCTGATAAGCGTCTTTACTAAATTAGTTATTAACACTAAGTCAAAAATGTTAATTAAGTCATTTTAATGTACTCTAAAAATAATAGTTTTTTTTCAATGGTAGAATTTTCAATATTTTCGATATTCAAAATCGACAATATGAAAAAAAGTTTATTAGTAATTCTATCCTGCTTAGCAAGTGTAATCATATTCCAGGCGTTTACTACCTTGTATGAGCCACATTTTAAAAATCTGCAAATTTTACCTAAAGATATTTCAGGTCATGACCTGGATAGCGTCATGCATCACTTTACTGCTTCGCTGGGCGTAAAATGTAATTTTTGTCATGTTAGAAATGAAGAAGAAAAGAAAATGGATTTTGCCAGTGATGATAAACCGGAGAAAAAAATTGCCCGTAAAATGATGTTGATGGCCATTGACATCAATAAGAATTATTTTAAAGGAATGAAAATGGACCATGATATGATGGACCACGATATGGATATGGATAGCAGTATTCATAAAGATGGTGACCATGATACGATGGCGAATAAAGATATGGATCATAAGATGATGGATACCGCAACGGATGTTGGAGATGTACAATACATGCTACGTTCTGTAACTTGTTATACTTGCCACAGAGGCGATTCCCATCCTGAATCAAAAATACCTCCACGCCAGGAAGGCCCAAGGCCACCTGCGCCCGATAAGCCTGCCAACTGATAATAAATAAT
Organism: Ginsengibacter sp.; assembly: GCF_057362405.1. Classification (NCBI taxonomy): domain Bacteria; kingdom Pseudomonadati; phylum Bacteroidota; class Chitinophagia; order Chitinophagales; family Chitinophagaceae; genus Ginsengibacter; species Ginsengibacter sp. Next base: position 19,043 of record NZ_JBMQQG010000130.1, on the reverse strand, counting down.
ATGCCGGTTTGTAAGCATTGTAATCTTGAAGGAGATGGCAGCTATTGCTTTAACTGCGGCGAGATTTATAAGACTGACAGAGTTACGATTCACTCCCTTCTACATGAAGTGGTGCATACGTTTACCCATGCCGATAAAGGATTCTTTTATACCTTAAAAAATCTGGCGGTACATCCCGGCACTATGCAAAAAAATTATTTGCAGGGTGAAAGAAAAACGAATCAAAAGCCTTTTCCTTTATTTTTTATTTGTGCAAGTGTAGCAGCCATTGTATTACATTTTGTGAACGCAGTACCTCACGGCCATCACAATCATTTTGAGATTGTTAGGGAAAGCTTTTATAAAAATTACTTTGTAATTTTTCAATCTTTATTACTTCCGTTATACGCTTTTTGTACATGGCTGCTCTTTAATAGCAAAGCATTTAATTATGCTGAGGCATTGGTTTTATTTATGTATGCCCTTGGGTTTGGGCTGCTCGTTATTATCCCTATCAATTTTGCTTTATATTTATTCAAATCAGATAATGAAAAAACTATCGAAGTAATCGTATTAGGTATATATATGGTGTGGACTAATCTTAATTTTTTCAATGATAGGAAAAAGTGGCTCACTATCTCAAAGAGTATTATTTTGTTATCAGCCTGCTATGCTACTTCTTATTATTTCACCAGCGTGATAATAAACTTCATGCTTTAGATTTTATTAATTTATTTCAAATAATAAAACCTGCGTTTTTTCAAGCGGGTTAAAATTATTGTCGGCAATAAATAATAATGATCGTTTCCCTCCAGGAAGTATGGGCCCAAATGTTACACCTTCAATATTGTCAATGTAAATGCCCAGGTCATCCATATTTAGTAACAACTTTTTAGAGGCAGGTTTAATGTTGGCCTTGTTTTTTAAAGAAGCAATTGTATCAATATTATCTGCCGACGAAATATCTGTGAGGAAGACTTTTATAGTACACGCAGGATTGCCAGCAGAAAACGAGCGCTCAATAACCAGGAACTTATTTTTTTCTATAGATAAAATATCCGGGATTCCATTTATTTTAAAGGCATTTTCCGGTTCCGGAGCATGGGCTACCGGGTCGAGCACATAGGCATATTGCGCTTTGGTTTTTTTTGAGTTCATATCGAATTGCAGTATCCTGGTTATAGCTGTAGAATCGTTTACACCTGCCCGTGAGCCATCATCATATAAAGGCTCTTCAACGCTTACAAATAATGTTTTGTAATCATCTGCAAAAGTTACTCCTTCAAAAACACTATTTTGGCGCGGCCCCGATTCATAAGAATGCATGTGTAATTGAGTTGGTAACTGAAAAGTGTCTATGTAATTTCCATCGGTGAATATCTGGGTTATAGCTGGATCTTCGAGAATCAACTTGTCAGTCCTAACAACACGCTCGCCTTCACTGCTCCATACCATTGTATTATTTTTTGGATCGTAGCGTAATGCTTCCGGGTCCGGTGTGTGATAAGGATCGGTTTTGGAATTGGGATAATTGTTGCCCGAATTGTTTTTTAGAAATTTTACACCGGTAAATTCCACGCTGTCAATTTTGTTGTTTTTAATAATTATATGCGTTTCATAAAATCGTGCAGGATTCCTCTCAGATCTGTCATCTGAAATCATATAATAAACATTGCTCGCCGGATTATAATCTATTCCTGAAAGGCCGCCAATGATGGTATTTCTATAATTCAAATTAGATGGAACATCGTATTCACTGAGAAATTTTAAAGTGCCGGTTTTTTCACTAACGGTTGAATGTTTTACCGGGGAGCATGAAAGCCCCGCACATAAAATTATTGGAACCAAAATTGTGAAATATATTTTCATGGACGTTGGTTGAAAAGACGAATTTGAGAAAACATTTGCAGAGAAGAACGTCTTTGAAAATGGATGCATAATTATTAACTTTAGGTATAACATTCTTCGTAAGGTTTCAAAATATTTTGTTTATCAATTAAATTCTATAATTATGAAAGACATCGATATAACAGAAAAAGCAAGTATAGACCAGCCGCGTTGGCTAACCATACTAAGAATTGCGCTGGGCCTTATTCTTTTTTGGAAGGGAATTACTTTCATTCGTGATTCATCAGACCTTCAATTAATGCTGCATAGAATGGCAATTGGTGTTGTTGATAAAAATACGGAATGGATGGCATTCCTGATAAGTTATATTAATTTGTTAGGAGGGTTATTTATTATTGCCGGACTCTTCACAAAAACATCGTGCCTTGTTCAGATACCAATTCTTTTTGGAGCTGTATTTTTTGTAAATACAAAAGACGGACTGAACCAAAGTACATCTGAACTAATTCTATCTGCGGTAGTCTTGATCTTGCTGATTCTTTTTGCAGTAAAAGGTAGCGGCGTTTTGTCGGCTGACGAATATTTTCGAAGTTATTATAAAGCAGGATCGGAAGAAGGTCACACGAAAAAGTTTTTTAAACAGCCGTAATAATTGATTGTCCTAAAGGCAGCAGGTAACAATTGAAATTATTTTCTGTGCCGGCGAAAAGTACACATGTTAAATGATGATTTTCTCCAATTTATCTAATTGCTCTTTTTCTATCCATGCTCCCAGGCCGACAGTATCCGGCACCTTAACTACGCCATTGGGCTGATAGATGATTCCACCATTTACCGGATCTTTCTCAAACATTAGTGGCGTATCAAAATCGCAATACAAAATGTTTTTGCTGCTTAATGCCAAATGTGCATTTGCCGTCATGGCAATTTTTGACTCCATAAATCCACCCACCTGCATTTTCATATTTGCCTTCTCTGCCAGGGCAATTATTTTTTTCGCTTTAAACAAACCGGATGATTTCCCCAATTTTAAATTAAACATATCACACGCCTTCAATTGAATCAATCTTTTTGCGTCGTGATGATCACAACAACTTTCATCAGCCATTATTGGGATGGAACCTTTCTTTCTTACTTTTTGAAGGTTCATAAAATCCCATCGTGGTATGGGTTCTTCGCAAAACTGAATTTTATATTCTTTTAAAGCTGTTAATACTTTTACTGCAGTCTTTACATCCCAACCCTGGTTAGCGTCGATGCGTATCGGTATTTTTTTTCCAACCTCGTTCCTGATCGCTTTTATTCTCTCTACATCTGCTTGTTTATTTTCTCCCAATTTTACTTTAATAACACTATACCCGGCGTCCTTAATTTTCACTGCATCTGCTGCCATTTTTGAAGGTTCGCCAATGCTTACCGTGTAATCTGTTATTAAGTTTTTATTTTTTTTCCCGCCAAGAAATTTATACAGCGGCTCACCTGCATGTTGTGAAGCAATATCATACAAAGCAATATCAAATGCGCTTTTGACACTACTGTTTCCATAGATGGTTTTATCCATCACTTGCATACAGTTCTCAATATCCAACGCATTTTTTCCTTTCAATTTTTTGGCAAGCATTTCGCCAATTAAAAAACAGGTAGCCTGGGTTTCACCATTAATGGTCATGAATGGGCTGCATTCTCCAAAACCAACCATACCATTTTCTGCCCTGATAATAACGATTATATTTTCTGCATTGTAAATGGCCCCAAGTGAAATTACAAACGGTTCTTTTAACGGAATTAGTAATTTGTATAATTCTATTTGTGTAATTTCCAAATGCGGTGCGTTCATGTAATGGCTTGTTTTGTTCCTTATTTAATATAAGTTTTTATTATTGTGAATAGGCATTAGCGGTTCAAAATTACACGCTATTTAGAACCTCGCCAGTAATTTAAAATTAATAAGCCTTGGAGTTAGCCGGGTGGGTATGCTAAATGTATCATTAGCAAAATCTTTTATCAATTGATAGGAAACAGTATTTGCCCGATCAATTAAATTGAATACTTCAAGGCTTGCCCATATATTTTCAAAGCCACGAAAAGGAGAGTGGCTGCGCCGCAAAGATTTATCACTCAACAGCAACGCACTAAAACCGACATCTGCTCTTATATACGGTTCGATAATTAATGCATTACGATACTTCACGCTATTGGGGATGTTATAAGGCATATTGCTGCCATAAATAAGATTAAGGTGAACCCGAAAATTTTTATTGGTGCTTAAATAATCCTGTAAGAAGAGGCCGAGCGTAAGCAACCTGTCTGTTGGCCTCCTTATATAACCAACTTCAGTTTTTACACTATCTGCAACAACCTGGTCGCTGGTTTGGGAAGTAATAACCTGCCCTGCCGCATTTTTATAAGTAAAGTAAAAATCATTATTAAGATTTTCTTTTGTGCTGCTTAATCCAATACTAAACCAGCTTTCTGCATCTTTTACCAGTTCAGTAAAAACGCGGGTTTCAATCCCCGTGGCATATGCTTTGGCATTATTGTTTCCATAATATTGTATTCTTACATTATCGATGTCATAAATATCCACATCCGTAAGAGATTTATAATATGCTTCCGTAGTTATGCGCATAGGCCGGTCGCCGTTAGAAAGGTTATAATCAAAACCGGCAACAAACTGAATGCTTTTCTGGCTTTTTAATGCCTTATTTACGGTTCCGTCATATCGTCTCATTTCACGATAAAAAGGTGGTTGGTCGTATATTCCCGCGGATGCTTTTAGCACCATGTCTTTTTTCCAGGCGGGTTTATAACTAAACTGAGCCCGGGGGCTCACGATGAACTCGTGATTCAATGAGTTATAGTTAAACCGGGCGCCCACCTGCAAAGTAGCATCTCTAACGGAGTCGCTTAAACGAATATTATCCTGCACATAACCACTATACTTGTCGACCGAAAGACTGGTCGATGATTTTAATACCTTGTAAAGGTTGAGTTGGTTAGGATTGTAAGGCAACGAATATTCCGCACTATCCTGGTATTCCCATTCATTTAGTTTATCATGGATAATAGTATGGTCAATGCCGGCGCCCCATTGTATAAAATGCTTTCCTAAATCAAAACTTCCTTTGTGGCTGATGTTATAGACATCTATGTTCAATGCATTTCGTGCATAATTTTGATACACGCCTGCACCCAACGGGTTAACTATTTGCCCATAGCTTGCGCTCGTTTTATCAAAATCCCTTTCGCCAAAAAGATAAGCACCGGTGATATCAAAATTTTCATTTTCATTATCGCCATAATGGCTTGCCATCCATTTTAGTTTAACACGTTTATTTATTATTTGATTAAGACTTAAGCCAACAAGATTGGTGCTGTAATTATCCTTTTCCTGTCCGTCAAAAAATATATCAAGAGCGAGATCGGCTGTAAATAATGGAGAGAAAACGGCCGTCGATTTTTCGGCAGATTGGGGAACTAAAGTAAACTTAGAGCCCGAAAGTATTCCCAGTAACTCGAGTTGTAATTTGTCAGAAAGTTTATAAGTAATAAAAGCCTGAAGGTCTGCAGCAGAAGGAATATAATTTCCCTTTACTTCCTGGCTGCTTAATAAATCTTTGTTGGTTTTGCTGCGAACGCCAAACAGCCACGTGAGTTTCTTATCTTTCGATGCGCCTTCAATATGGAAGCCTTGTTCCAAAAGACTTATGTAAGCAGAGCCACCAAACGATGTTGGCTTTTTGTATTGAATATCTAGTACGCTGCTTATTTTGTCACCGTATTTTGCCTGGAAACCGCCATTATAAAAACTGATATTTTTGGCAAGTTCAGGATTTATAAAACTTAACCCTTCCTGTTGCGCATTGCTAACTAAAAATGGGCGATAAATTTCGAAATCATTTATATAAATAAGATTTTCATCGTAGTTGCCGCCACGAACCGAATACTGGGAAGTAAGTTCATTGTTACTACCTACAAGTATTTTAATGAGGGCCTCTACGCCTCCCGTTGCACTTGGTAAAGTAGTAGTACTTTTCGGATTTATTTTTACCAGGCCCGTTTCAGTCCGTTCCCTTTTATCATTTATCACAACATCTTTCAGAATTTTACTATTTCGTTCGAGCTTTACCGTTAGTTGCTCTTCTTCGTTCTCACTCAGGTAAAAATTCTTTTGCTCGTCGCGGTATCCTGTAGATGAAAATATTAATGCAAATGCTTTTTCTGCGGGAACTTTCATGCGGTAGGTGCCGGAATCGGAACTGATGATACCCTTTTGTTTGCCTAATATGGTAATACTCACGCCCGGTAGTGGGTTCTCATTTTCATCAATTACTTTACCCGATACATAAGCAGCCTTCTTTTGTGAAAAGCCTGAAAGCGTTATTAATACAAGGATAAAGGAAGCAGCTATTCTCATAAAGTGAAGATAATATTTTATGGATTACATTATGTTGTCCATTCCCTTTCAATTTTATTATTTTTGAAAAATGAGAAAGAGATACATTATTTTTTTATTTGTTATTTCATTATTGCCCGTTGATTGTTCCATGCAGCAGCAACACAAAGATGACAAAATTGTAGATGAAAAGAAGCCGGTAATAAGAGATCCTTTTCACAAGCTTTGTCAGTATTGGGAAGTTACGGATGCTGAAAACCCAACTTTCAGAGATGTGTACGATCACCAGGAAGAAGGGGTTTATAATTATCCCGGTATTATTTTTATGACCGACTCAACTTTTCTTGAAGGTCCAATGGCGACTATGCGCTATGGGAAATTCACATTGAAAGGCAAAGTAATTGACGCCCTGTTTGATGACGGCAAAAAAGCAGTTTACACGATAATGAATGTACAAGGCGACACGATGGAGTTTCGCAGGGTTGAAAAAGACCGCACTACCTTACTTTATGTAAGAGGTAATAATGTTTTCTGGCCGGATGCGTCACTAAACCCGTTTAATAAAATAAACAGCCAATGGAGAATACGACCGTCCAAAATAGAAAGCCCGCAGGAATTAAATGAAAGGTTGAAAGGATGTGTTCAGTTTTATGAATACCTGTTTGCAGGCAATGCTGAAAGTGAAAATAGCGACGTAAACTTTAGTGGATTGCCAACTTGTTTTAAATGGTACCAGGGTGGCATTTTGGTGATGTCCGAAAAACATCTTGATAAAAAATGGATCAATTGTTTTTATTCTGACGAGCAGGCTTTGCAAGCAAGACAAATAATGGAAGATGCCGTTACTACAAAAAAATATAACTGGGACACAACTCAAACAAACTGGCTAAAACAAACAGCGGATGTGTTAAAACAAATACATGACAAAATGTAGGTGTAAGTTGTGAATATTGAGATTGAAATTATTCAGATCGTCTTAAATTTTCTTATCGTTTCTTTCGGATCATCAGAACCAAAAATCGCATTACCTGCAACAAGTACATCAGCGCCTGCATTCAAAATTTCTTTTGCATTTTGTAACGATACACCTCCGTCAACTTCAATTTTAGCGGAAGAACCAGTCTCTTCAATTAATTTTTTTAAATCTTTAATCTTTTGAATTGAATAAGGAATAAATGTCTGTGCGCCGAATCCCGGGTTTACACTCATGAGGTTTACGAGGTCGATATCGGTAATAATGTCTTTTAGAAGTATCACGGGTGAATGCGGATTAATGGCAACACCGGCTTTCATACCCAGGGTTTTTATTTGCTGAATGTTGCGGTGCAAGTTCGTACACGCCTCCAAATGAACCGTTAGTCCGTCGGCGCCGGAATCCTTAAATTCATGTGCATATTTTTCCGGCTCCAATATCATAAGATGAACATCAAAGAATTTGGTGCCAATTTTTTTTAGTTGTTTAATGATGTTCATGCCGTAACTGATGTTCGGGACAAATCTTCCATCCATTACATCGAGATGAAACCAGTCTGCTTCACTTTCATTAACTAATTTGCAGGCATCAGCAAGGTGTAAAAAATCAGCGGCTAATAAAGAAGGGGCAAGTATCATGAATGAGTTATTAAATGTTATTTGTTACGAACCTTCATTTCCTAAAAATTTGAATTGTTTATTGTTATATCTATTGACTTTTATTTTGAAGGCTATCGAGCGCTGCTCGTGCTTCAACAAAATTCTTATCATATAAAAGCGCCATTTGAAAATTTTGGATGGCACTATCCGTATTATCCAGTTTTTCATAGCATCTTCCCATCCAGTAATAACCTTCATCAAAGTTATTTTGAACCGTTACGGCTCTTTTTAAAACCTCTAAGGCATCCCTGTATTTTCCTAAGCCATACAAAGCAATTGCTTTTTCCCGGTAAGAAAACATGTAAGTGAAATCCATGTGGAGACTGCTGTCAAAATAATCAATGGCCTTAAGCTTATCGTTTTTGTAACTGTAATACAGTCCCTTTAAAAACATCGCATCGGCCCCGGATTTTACACGATTGGCTTTCAACAATCCATTAGCAATAATTAATGATTTAGGATTTTTTACTTCAGCATAAATAGTTCCAAGAGCTACAAGGTATTGAGGTAACGGGTAAATATCGACCGCGTGTTCCAAAGCATTTATGGCGTTTACGGTATCGTCGTTTTCAAAATGCAAAGTGGCTTTCATATTCCATAAGTATGCATTATTACTGTCTTTTTTTATTTGCGCATCTATCAGTGCCAATGCAGAATCATATGAACCTTCGTCACTGTATGCTTCAATCAGGTTCTGCACGAGTATAAGAGAATCCGGATATTTTCTTATCGCTATTTTTAAAGATTCTTTCGAGTTTGCAGGGAGAACGGGCTGAGTTTTATCCTTTGAGTTGTCGTTACATGAAAAAAACATTACAAAAATGACGCAACTTACAATACCTGAAATTGTTTTCATCATCTCACAAATTTACTGTAATGAATTTTCATTATTTTAATCAACGTGAATTGCAAATATAAAGTTTGGCTAAATTACAGGCCATTTTAAAAGATAGTATGGCAAAAATTTTTATTCCACTTATAAGTTTTGTGTATTTCTGTTTTAGTTTTCAAAACAAAACTGATTTGAATAATTCAGCAACTAATAACGTCGATACGCTTCGTTATGCTGAAGAGCATCATTTTAAAAATATGCGCCAGCTTACATTTGGCGGCGATAATGCAGAAGCCTATTTTAGCTTTGACGGCAAGTATGTTATTTTTCAGAGAAAAAATGAAACGCAGGGAATCATGTGCGACCAGATTTGGATGGGGAAAATTCCGGAAAATGCAGATGAACCTTTTACTCCCAAACTGGTAAGTACCGGTACCGGTCGTACTACCTGTTCTTATTTTTATCCCGATGGAAAACATATTTTATACGCATCCACGCACCTCGCTTCCAAAGAGTGTCCGCCAGTACCAGATAGAGAAAAAATGAAACGATACATCTGGCCAGTGTATGAAAGCTTCGATATTTTTAAGGCCGATACTAATGGAAATATTATCCAACAACTTACAAATGCAAAAGGTTACGACGCTGAAGCAACGATTTCTCCCAAAGGCGACAAAATGGTATTTACGTCTATGCGTAACGGTGACCTTGACCTGTATACAATGGATCTTGATGGAAAAAATGTTAAGCAAATAACTAATACACTGGGCTATGACGGCGGTGCCTGGTTTAGCCCCGATGGAACTAAAATTGTGTGGCGTGCGAGCCGCCCTAAGACGCAGGAAGAAGTTGAAGATTATAAAAATTTATTATCGCAAGATCTTGTAGCACCAACTTCAATGGAAGTATTTGTTGCCAACGCAGACGGTAGCGATGCACACCAGATTACTTTTCTTGATAAGGCTAATTGGGCTCCCAATTTTACGCCCGATGGAAAGCATATTATTTTTTGCAGTAACCATGAATATACAAGAGGCTTTCCTTTTAACATGTACATCACAGATATTAATGGTAGTGGCCTGGAGAAAATAAGCAGGGATAAAGGTTTTGACGCATTTCCCATGTTTAGTCCTGATGGTAAAAAAATAATGTTTAGCAGTAATCGTAATAATGGCGGTGGACAAGGCATCAATATTTTTATTGCAGATTGGGTGCCCTGATGAAGTATCGATGCCAGCTTGTAGTTATCGATTTTAATTGAAGAGAAGACAGGCAAAATTTCAAATAGTTTATGGTAAAAAAGTTTAGCTGTATCAGATCGAAATTTGTCAAGGTCGCTGCTACCTGCTTATTAATTATTTTCTATTTTTCAGGTTGTTCAAAAACTGATTATCGCACCGGGCTAGCCGCCATCAATGCTGCTAACGATAAGATTACCGGTTCTTCTGGCAGAGACTTGCTTACTTCGGTAAATTTTAGGCAGATGAATATCGAAATACAATACATGACGGGGTTTGCTCCTGATGTTGCCTCGTTAAATAATCTTACTACTTTTTTAAATTCTTTAATAAACAAGCCCGGGGGAATAGCAATATCGCAAAAGGAAATACCTGCTGGCAATAAAGCGTCTTATACCATAAATGACATTGCTGGTATAGAACAGAAGAACCGGACAAGTTTTACGTCAGCTAACCAGCTAGGTGTTTATGTTTTAATTACAGACGGTGCATATAGTGACGCGTCTGCACTTGGAGTTGCCTATCGCAACACATCGCTTTGCCTTTTTGGCAAAACCATTTTCGATAATTCGTCCTCTATCGGGCAGTTAAGCAGAACGCAGCTTGAGTCAGCCGTGGCGGAACATGAATTTGGTCATCTACTTGGCCTGGTTGACCTTGGAACTCCCATGCTTACAAAACATAAAGATGATGGCCACGGCAGACATTGCAACGTTAAAAACTGCCTTATGTATTACGCCACAGAAACAAGTGATTTTTTCGGATTGGTTGTTACAGGAAATATTCCTGCGCTTGATGCGCAATGTTTAGCTGACCTGCACGCAAATGGCGGCAAGTAGTTGTGAAGTATAAGGTAAAAATTTGTAGGTATCAAGAATCAAGTACCCGATTCAATTTAACTCAATCACTTCGCAATCTCTAATGTCCTTTCGGTCTATCACAAACCGAATGATCGTCCTCACTTTATGCCAACCTTGCTTGCCAGCAGCACCGGGATTCATGTGGAGACAATTTAATTTATCATCATACATGATCTTAAGAATATGTGAATGCCCGCTGATGAAAAGCTGTGGTCGCTGAATCAGCAGCTCTTTTTTAGTTTCTGGATTGTAACGAGGCGGATAGCCGCCTATGTGCCGCATCATCACTTTCACATCTTCACACATAAATACTAACTGTTCGGGGTAAACGCTCCTTATGTCATATCCATCAATGTTTCCATAAACGCCTCTTAGCGTGGGTGCCGGGTTACTCAAAGTGGCCAACTGTCTTACCAGCTCACTCGCAATTTCGATTGTTCCAAAATCGCCGGCATGCCATATTTCATTACAGTTTTTAAAATGTTCAGCAACGGTGGGGTCCAGAAAATGATGTGTATCTGATAATAAACCGATCTTAGTCACGATGTATAATATAAGCCGTAAATTTACAAAGCAAATAATTTACGATGCCGTTCTTCCGAAACTTTACCTGGTATATTGATAAAAGAACCTGGAAATATTTTTTTCTCATGATGAGTTTAGAATTATCCAACGGTTGAGAATTATAGTCCGAGTCCTCAATTCTTAATTTTTAATTCATCGATATGCCACATTATCACAAATCAGGTTCTATACCCCATAAACGCCACACCCAGTTCCGCAAGCCGGATGGTAATTTATATTCAGAGCAATTGTTTTCAACCGAAGGATTTTCGTCAGACTCATCATTGCTGTATCACACCCATCCGCCAACGCAGATTATAAAGACCGATAAACCTTATTCCGTTGCGCCAGAAGTGGCGGAAGAGAAAATGCTTAAGCATCGGAGTTTCCAGGGTTTTAACATTAAACCCGAGAAAGATTATATTGATAGCAGAAAACCGGTATTGGTGAATAACGACTGCCATATTTCATTGGCTGCGCCGGAAAAAAGCATACAAAAATATTTTTATAAGAATGCGGATGCAGATGAAATAATTTTTGTACACGAAGGCAGTGGCAAACTAAAAACGCAATACGGGGAATTGGCTTTTGCTTATGGCGATTACCTGGTTATTCCAAGAGGTTCCATTTACCAAATTGAGTTTAATAAAAAGGATAACCGTCTATTCATTGTAGAATCGTTTAGCCCTGTGCGTTATCCTAAAAAATATTTAAGCAATTACGGCCAGTTGCTGGAAAATTCTCCCTATTGTGAAAGAGATATCCGACAGCCGGAAAATTTACAAACCATTGATAAAAAGGGCGACTTTCTAATTATGACTAAAAAGAGAGGCATGATGTATGGCATTCATTACCTCCATCATCCCTTTGATGTTGTTGGCTGGGATGGCTGTTGTTACCCCTTTGCTTTTTCCATTCATGATTTCGAACCTATAACCGGGCGGGTCCATCAGCCACCACCTGTGCATCTTACGTTTGAGGCCCACAATTTTGTAGTCTGCTCTTTTGTGCCAAGGATGTACGATTATCATCCGCAATCAATCCCCGCGCCATATAACCACAGTAATATCGATAGCGATGAGCTGCTGTATTATGTTGATGGAGATTTTATGAGTCGCAAACATGTTACCAGGGGTATGATGACATTGCATCCCGGCGGAATTCCCCATGGGCCTCATCCGGGCGCTGTTGATAAAAGTATTGGAATGAAGGAAACGAAAGAACTTGCTGTAATGGTTGACACCTTTCATCCTCTACAATTAACAAAACAGGCCCTTGAAATTGAGGATGACAATTATGTGATGAGTTGGGCTGAGTAGGAGGGTTATATTAGTCTGCTATTTTTTAACGTAGGCGCCACTTTCAGCTTAGTATAGAAATGTGCTGACTTTTGAGTAATCTATGAATTAACGATTTTCTGATTGTACAAATAATTCTAATTTTTCCTAAATTGAGCAATAAAACAAAATTGATATGATAAAATTCAACGATTTAAAGGCGGGAGATTATGTACTTGCCGAAAGTGACGGACAGGCATGGGCTGGTGAGGTTACAGACTTCAATCACGATGAAAAAGAAATTAGTGTGTACAATGGTGTGCAGGATTTTTGGTTTAAGGGCGAAGAATTATTTCCGCTTCCTCTTGATGAAAATCAGTTACTAAAATTAAAATTTACAAAGCACGTGAACGACGATGGTTCCGTAAAATATATGAAGGGGGCATTCCGGATTCAAACTCCTCAGCCGGATAACTTTTCAAACTTTGAAATTTGGTACAGGGACGAAAAGCGCATTATGACGCAGCCCATATCTGTTCATCAGTTGCAAAATCATTACCTGGAAATGACCAAGGTTCATCTTACCGACGATCCGATCTGATCAGAAAAGCGTCGCGCTTGTTAGCAGGCTGCTGATATTTGCGTATTTAACAACACCGGAATAATTCAGGTTGATAATAGTTGAATTAGCAATCATACCATATTTAGGAGCGTAAAACATATTTATGGAACTTGTTAAAGCGTTCGCCGGAATTAGTGAGGACGAAATGGAAGCCGTCACATGAATCACGTTGGTATAAGGTTGATTATTTACCGTTTTGGAAATTCCTTTTTCGGCTATAGTATAGGTAATAGTGAGAGGAACGGCAATGGGAACACCCGGAACTGTCACACTCAAATTTTCCGTCCATTTAGTACCGACGTCCGCATTGACTTTCAGGTATAAATTTTCGAAGGCAGTGGCGCCGAAACCGGCTGGCAAAGAATCGAATTGATAATAATTATCCCCTGTTAAATTGAGATATTGAGATCCGCCTCCAGAGTTGGTATATATATGATATGATTTGCTGTTAATCGTTGTATCGTTGTGGGCCGAGGTCAGGGTGTAATCAGAATTGACCGGTGTGGCTGCGGATGAATCGACCTGGTGATATTTCCACGTGCTTCCGGCTGTGGTAGTTATATAAACATCCTGCTGCATTGGTGGAGTTGTAGTAACAGATTTCTTTTTACAGGAAATGGCAATAAGTATAATTACTGGAAGTAAAAGGTTTTTTATTTTCATATTCTGGATTTTTTGCAAGTAACTGTAATAATAAGCCTTTTTTTGTGAAATTAAAATATTTAAACTTATCTTTGCGCTCCCAAAATCAATATGGCCAAGCAAGCACTCATTAAACAAGACGGTACAATCCTGGAAGCCTTATCCAACGCGATGTTCAGGGTTAAGCTTGAGAACGGCCACGAGATTTTAGCCACTATTTCTGGCAAGATGCGCATGCATTACATCAGAATTTTGCCGGGAGACAAAGTAGGAGTGGAAATGAGTCCTTACGATTTATCGAGGGGGCGTATCATATTCAGGTACAAATAAAAAGGTATCACAAGCAAATAAAAAAGTGAAATCATGAAAGTAAGGGCATCCATTAAAAAAAGAAGTGTTGATTGCAAGATTGTGAGGCGCAAGGGAAGATTGTACGTAATCAACAAAAAAAATCCTCGCTTTAAGCAGCGGCAGGGATAATCATAAAAAATAACAAAATAAAAAAAACAAGAACCAAATTGCGATTTGAGATTTGGTCATTGGAATTTAAATTTAAACATTATGGCTCGTATTGCCGGTATTGATTTACCAAAAAACAAAAGGGGAGAGATTGGTCTTACATATATATATGGAATTGGCCGTTCTACTGCCCGTTATATTTTAGATAAGGCAAATGTTAACTACGATAAAAAAGTGAATGAGTGGAATGATGAAGAGCAAACTTCTATTCGAAATGTAATTAGTGGAGAATTTAAAACAGAAGGTGCTTTAAGAAGTGAAGTACAAACCAATATCAAGCGTTTGCTGGATATTGCCTGTTATAGGGGCCTCAGGCACAGAAAGGGTTTACCATTGCGTGGCCAGCGTACCCGTACTAACAGTCGCACCCGCAAAGGAAAACGTAAAACAGTTGCCGGTAAAAAGAAGGCACCTAAGAAATAATTAAAATTAATTTCCTATAGGAAATTTTATAAGGCTTGTTTTTTGAATTGAACCCAGATAACTAAAAGCCGGTAGGAGGGTAGATTCAATTCCGGTCAATCGGGATAAAATTTTTTAAGATTACCTTTTAATACAATTATGGCAAAAGCAACAAATGTAAAAGCAACAACCAACGCAAAGGCTTCTTCTAAAAAGAGAATTGTGAAGGTTGATGCATTCGGAGATGCTCACATCGTAGCAAGTTTCAACAACATCATCATCAGTTTAACCAACAAGCAAGGCCAGGTTATTTCATGGTCATCTGCAGGTAAAATGGGTTTCAGGGGCTCTAAAAAGAATACTCCTTATGCAGCTCAAATGGCCGCTTCAGATGCAGCAAAAGTTGCATTGGATGCAGGCCTCAAACGTGTTGATGTGTTTGTAAAAGGACCAGGTTCCGGCCGCGAAGGCGCCATCAGGTCTCTTTCCCAATCAGGATTGGAGATTGTGATGATTAAGGACGTAACACCTCTACCTCACAATGGTTGCAGGCCTCCAAAGAAAAGAAGAGTTTAATATTATGTGCGAAGTTGGATGTACGATGTACGATTTTACATCACACATCAAACATCAAACATCGTACATCTTACATATTTTCATAACCGGGTATATCATTAATTTTTGATTTTTAACGATGATATGCCGACACTAAAAAATCAATACATAAATTATGGCTCGGTACACAGGACCAAAAACAAAAATCTCCAGAATCTTTGGAGAGCCCATTACAGGTAATGGGAAATGGTTGACAAAAAACAGTAATCCTCCCGGCATGCACGGTGCAGCACGCAAGCGCAAAAGCCTTGGAGAGTATGCATTACAGCTTCGCGAAAAGCAAAAAGCCAAATACACGTATGGTGTATTGGAAAAGCAATTCCGTAACACATTTACAGAAGCATCACGCCGCAAAGGTGTAACAGGTGAAAACCTTATTAAGCTTCTGGAAGCACGGCTCGATAATACAGTTTATCGTATGGGTATTGCCCCAAGCCGCCAGGCCGCAAGGCAACTGGTTTCCCACAAGCACATTACTGTCAATAATCATGTCGTAAATATTCCATCTTATTCGCTGAACCCGGGTGACATTATCGGTTTAAAAGAAAAGTCGGCTGATAATGCTTCTATTACCGGAAACCTCCGGCCAAAAAATCCAAAGTTTAATTGGATTGAGTGGAGCGAAGGAACTAAGCAAGGAACTTTTATCGCTTATCCTGAAAGAGAAAGTGTTCCCGAAAATATTAAGGAGCAATTGATAGTAGAATTGTATAGTAAGTAAGAACAGCGGGTTGAAAAGTTCAAATAAATAATTAAATCAAATCAAAACAAAATAAAAAATGGCCATTTTAAATTTTGTAAAGCCAGACAAAATCGTTCTTCAAAAAAGTAATGATTTTGAAGCACAATTCGAGTTTCGCCCTTTAGAACCAGGCTATGGTGTAACCATAGGTAATGCCTTGCGCAGGGTATTGCTTAATTCATTAGAAGGTTATGCAATAGTTGGGATCAATATCGCGGGGGCAGACCATGAATTTGCTACAATCAAAGGCGTTACTGAAGACGTTACTGAAATTATTCTTAACCTTAAACAGGTTCGCTTTAAAAAGAAAGTGGATCATGATGCAGGTACAGAAAAAATCAGTCTATCATTAAAAAACAAATCTGAATTTACTGCCGGAATGATCGGAGAGGCTTCTCCATCGTACCAGGTTATGAATCCTGATTTGCTTATTTGTACCATGGATACTTCTGCAAAACTTGAGATTGAAATTACCATCGGTAAAGGACGTGGATATGTTCCGGCAGAAGAAAACAGGGAAAAGAGTTCACACTTTGGTTACATTCCTGTTGACTCAATTTATACGCCCATTAAAAATGTAAAGTATAGCATTGAAAACACAAGGGTTGAACAAAGAACCGACTTTGAAAAATTGGTAATGGATGTTGTTACAGATGGCACTATCCATCCGGAAGAGGCAGTGAAGCAAGCGTCAAGAATTTTGATACAGCATTTGATGATCATCACCGATGAAAATATCACTTTCGATAGTAAAGAAGAGAAGAAAGAAGATTTGGTTGATGAGCAAACATTACAACTTCGCAAAGTATTGAAGACACCGTTGGAAGATTTGGATCTTTCGGTAAGAGCTTTCAATTGTTTGAAAGCTGCAAAAATTAATTCATTAAGTGAATTGGTTCAGTACGAGCAGGAAGACCTTATGAAATTCAGAAACTTCGGTCAAAAATCTTTGAGTGAAATTGAACAGGTGCTGAATGAAAGAGGCCTTGGATTTGGAATGGATCTTAGCAAACTAAAACTCGACGACGAGTAATACATAATTGAATGCTGAATGTAAACTATTCAGCATTCTTCATTTATAACAAGGGTTATAATTCCTGACACGGTATAACCTACAAAAAAACAGTCATGCGTCACGGAGATAAAGGAAATAATTTAAGCAGAACAGCAAGTCATAGAAAGGCGTTATTAAGCAATCTTGCCTGCCAGCTGTTTCAGCATAAGAAAATCGTAACAACATTAGCAAAAGCCAAAGCTCTTCGCCCCTATGTTGAACCACTGATTACAAAATCAAAAGACAATACTACTCATCAACGCAGAATTGTATTTAGCCATTTACAGGATAAAGATGCTGTAAAGGAATTATTTGATGTAATAAGTGCTAAAATTGCATCCAGGCCTGGTGGTTATACTCGGGTTATTAAACTGGGAAAGAGAGTGGGCGACAATGCAGAACTTGCTATGATCGAATTGGTAGATTATAACGAAATCTACGGTAAAGGGAAAGGTGAAGCTGTTGGAACTGCTAAAAAGACACGTCGGGCAGGTGGACGTAAAAAAGCAACAACTGAAGCTGTGGCTAATGACGCAAGTGAAGTGGTTAAGGCTGAAGTAGCTGAAGAACCTGTTAAAGCAAAATCGACAAAAAAGCAAGACGATCTTACAAAGATTGAAGGCATTGGGCCTAAAGCTGCTGAAGCGTTGCAGGATGGTGGCATAAAAACATTTGCAAAAATGGCAAAGAGTACACCCGAAGAATTAAAAGATATTCTTGAAAAATCCGGCGGACATTTTAATGCTTTAGATCCTGGTACATGGCCTCAACAAGCTGAATTGGCGGCTGCTGACAAGTGGGACGAATTGAAAGAACTTCAGGATAAATTGTTAGGAGGTAAATAAAGTTGCTATTTAATTTCACATATTATTTCATGTCCCGCCTGGCGGGACATTTTTTTTATACCTGTTTAATTAATTGTTAGGAAAAAAAAACTGTATGCTCATATATTCTGCTCACATTTTCTTTTATTTGCAAAACCTTATACATGTCTGAATCAAGATCCTTACAACCTGCCGTTTTAATTTTAGAAGACGGAAATATTTTTCACGGAAAATCATTCGGTAAAATTGGAACCACAACAGGTGAAATCTGCTTTAATACAGGAATGACCGGCTACCAGGAAGTTTTTACTGACCCAAGTTATTATGGGCAGGTGATCATAATGAATAACGTTCATATTGGAAATTACGGTGTAAAGGATGGTGATATAGAAAGTGATTCTGTAAAAGTGAAAGGTGTTATTGGAAGAAATTTGGAACAGCAATATTCAAGGTTTGCCGCCAATGATTCTTTACAGGAATATTTTATTAAACAAAATATTGTAGCAATTGATGAAATTGACACGCGTGCTTTAGTGATACATATTCGCCAGCAGGGTGCCATGAACTGTATTATTTCAAGCGACAACGATAATTTGGAAGAACTTAAAAAGATACTTTCTCAAGTTCCATCTATGAACGGCCTCGATCTTGCCTCTACAGTTTCAACAAAGGAGAGTTATACATTGGGCGATGAAAATAGCAACCTACGGGTAGCCGTACTCGATTTTGGAATTAAGAAAAATATTTTGAATTGCATGGTGGAAAGAGGAGCGTATGTAAAAGTTTTTAATGCCGACACAGATTTTGCCGAGCTTGAAAAGTTTTCACCTCATGGTTATTTTATAAGTAATGGTCCCGGCGATCCGGAGCCTTTGCATTATGCAGTAAAAACAATCAAGGAAATTCTCCAGGCCAGAAAACCTTTGTTTGGCATTTGCCTCGGGCAACAATTATTGGCATTGGCAAATGATATTCCCACCTTCAAAATGCATCATGG
>NZ_JBMQQG010000129.1:0-20585 GCF_057362405.1 Ginsengibacter sp. | reverse complement strand
GTTCTAATCATTGTGAGTGTTTCTGCATTCAATCCATTTATCACAACCCTGTTTTGTTTATTCATTGTTGTTAAAAATGCAATCTCAAATTTATTTTTGTCTTTGGTATTTGCGAGTAAATCAGGATCGGCAAAAAGCTTTTTATATCCATCCAATAAAATATTTTTTATCTCAGCGGTTCGCGGCGTGAACGATTCAATATTTATAAATATCTCTCCATAAATAATGTTCCATATTTTATCGGTGGTAAGAAAATAATATTTACACGCATTATAATAATTGCCTCCGTATGACGGATCTTCCTGTATGCCTTTTTCCCATTGTTTTATAGCACCATAGTCCTGTTTGCGCCAGAGCATCTCCCCATAATCATTGTATAACTGGCCGCTGTGCGGATAATCTTTAATAGCTTTTTTGTATAACTTTTCAGCTTCTTTATCCTGGCCCAAAGCCCGGTAAATAGTACCGCCAATCTGGTAGGTTTGGTCATCAGCATTATCTTTTTCCAGTAATGGCTTTATCGTTTCCAGTGCCTTTTGGTTTTCCTTCTGCAGATAATAATCGTAAGCAAGGTCTTTGGCAATTTCTATATTATTGGGCGACTGTGATAATGCCCTGGTTAAAATTAAAGAAGCATTGGCATAATCACCCTGTCGCATAAACGCTTTTGCGTTTTCATGAAGCTTCTCTACATCGTCAGATTGGGCAAAAGCAAAAACACATACGAGGAAAAAACAGCACGACAGCAGAATTTTTTTCATTCAATAAAGATAAAAATAGTTTTATGAGTAAACTGTTATAAAAGAAATAATGATTGGCAGTAGAATAAAGTGATATCAAATTAAGTGTGTAAATAAACCGTCTCTCAACTTAGGCTCAAACCAGGTGCTTTTCGGAGGCATTACATTCCCGCTGTCAGCAATATCGAACAATTGCTGAATAGTTACCGGATAGAGGCTGAAAGCAACTTTCATCTCTTTACTATTTACTCTTTTTTCCAGTTCTTTAAGCCCTCTTATGCCTCCAACAAAGTCAATTCTTTTATCAGTACGCTGGTCTTTTATTCCAAGAACAGGTTCCAGTAAATTATTCTGCAAAATAGTAACGTCCAATATTCCAATAGGGTCAGTAGAAAATGTACCGTCTAAGGCCGTGAGTTTATACCATTTGCCATCAATGTACATTCCAAAATTATGAGGGTGTGTTGGCGCGTACGCTTCTTTCTCCTTTTCTACTGTAAAGCTTTTATTAATCCTATCGAAAAATTCTTCATTTGATAAACCATTAAGGTCTTTTACCACCCTATTGTAATCCATTATCTTCAATTGACTGGCAGGAAATAAAGTAGTAAGAAAATAAGTGGCCTCTTCAGAATCTGCCATTTGATATCTAACCTTTGCCGCAGATGCTGCACGGTGATGCCCGTCTGCAATGTATGTGCAGGGAACTTTTGTTTTAAAAATTTTTGTGATAGTGTTTATAATACCTTCATCGCTGATAACCCAAACGCTGTGCTGGACAGCATCGGCAGATATAAAATCATAAACAGGACTTTTTTCGGCTTTCCATTTGTCAATAATATCAGTTAACTCATCAACGTCCCTGAAAGCAAGAAATACGTTACCGGTTTGCGCCCCGGTTGTTTTTATATGTGCGATACGGTCAGCTTCTTTTTCGGGCCTTGTAAATTCATGTTTTTTAATAAGGCCGTGTTCATAGTCATTCACCGAACTGCAGCAGACAAGGCCAGTCTGGCTTTGGTTATTCATTACAAGCTGGTATATATAATAACAAGGTTTGCTTTCGCTGAAAAGAACCGGCCGGCTTATAAAGGCATCAAGATTTTCTTTTGCTTTCGTGTAGACTGCCGCACTGTGTACATCCACATTTGCAGGAAGATCAATTTCGCTTTTAGTAATATGTAAATATGAAAACGGATTTCCTTCTGCTTCAATTTTTGCTTCTTTACTGCTTAAAACATCGTAAGGTTGTGAGGCAACCTGTTTAGCAAATTGTGCCTCTGGCCGAAGTGCTTTAAAGGGAGAGATTGAAATCATTGGTATTAATTATAACGGGTGTTCATCGTACACGGAAAGCCGGCAAATATATACAATCGAAGATGATTTTAGATTACGGGTAATTATTTTTAGATTTTATATAGTGATAAGAGAGATTTAATGATCCTTTTCAAACTCGCTCATAACATCAATAAGGTATGCCACGCTGGTTATCGGCAGTGCATTATACAACGATGCCCTGAAACCGCCAACAGATCTATGCCCTTTCACGCCATAGATTCCTCTTTGTTCAGCAAAATCAAGAAACTGTTTTTCAAGAGAGGCATCCTTCATCACAAAGCATACATTCATCTTACTCCGGTCTTCCCTTGCGGCAGTGGCTTTAAAAAGAGCGCTGCTGTCAATTGCATTATAAAGCATTTCAGCTTTTTGATTATTAATTTTTTCAATTGCGTCTATGCCTCCCTGTTGTTTTAGCCATTGAAGTGTAAGCAAAGAAACATATACTGCAAATACCGGAGGCGTATTGAGCATGCTTCCCTCTTTTATATGGTTACGATAATCCATTATTGTTGGCAATGCACGATCTACCTTGCCGAGAATATTTTTGTTTACTACTACGAGATTTACGCCGGCAGGCCCCATATTCTTTTGCGCTCCTGCGTAGATCAATGCAAATGAATTAAAATCTCTTTGCCGGCTAAAAATATCACTGCACATATCTGCAACCAGTGGCACACTCCCATTAGGAATGCTTTGCCATTGCGTTCCATAAATTGTATTGTTGGTGGTAAGATGGAAATATTTTGCGTTAGCAGGAACACTGAAATTTTTAGGGATATAATTATAATTAGCGTCTTTTGAACTGCAAACAACTTCCACCTTTCCATAAAGTCTGGCTTCTTTCAGCGCTTTAGTGCTCCATACGCCGGTATCAGCATAAGCAGCGGTTTCATTGTCATTAAGCAGGTTCATCGGCACCTGCATAAATTGCGTGGAAGCGCCACCATGTAAAAATAAAACTTCATGATCGTCATCCAGTCCCATTAGTTCTTTTACCAATGATCTTGCTTCATCCATTATAGCCTGGAACGCTTTGGTACGGTGCCCCATTTCGAGAATAGACAATCCGGTATTATTATAATTCAATACGGCTTTTGACGCTTGTTCAAAAACAGTTTTTGGAAGCACTGAAGGCCCTCCATTAAAATTGTGAATTAACTTTCTTTCCGTTATAACATCTTCCATATCTGTTGTCATTGATAAAAAATTAGGCTGCAAATTTAGGAAAGTATACGGGAAAAGGCCTCAGGTATGAGATATGGGCTAAATAATATTTTGAGGGGCTGGAAAACTTTGAAAGAGAAAATTCAAATTTACTTTTAAATTGATCTGTTGCATTTTTGCATGGGCTAACTATATTTCTTCAAACCTTAGTAGAAAAGTATATCCATAACTATCGCTACCTTATTACCTTATTTTAATGAGGCTTTTGAAAAGGCTGCAAGGTTTTTTGATAATGTTTAATAAACGATTCGTACTCTTCGGCAAAAGTTATTTTGCGATGGTGTTCAGGTTGGTTGAGAATGTATTTACAAACTTTATCGACATCAGATTTTGAAACAGAAAATGCCGAAGCAGTTTCTTGCCAGGCAAACAGATTTTCACATAATTTATTTTCATTTATAAAGCGCTGTGAGCTTTCGGCAATAATAGATGCCAAATTCTCTTCTGACATTTTTGCGGAACGCGATGCCGGAAAATGGACATGCTCCGGATTAGCATAAATGGCATATAAATGTGAATCATTATTATTCACTATGCCAGTGATGTATTTTTCTATCCGGATCCTGTTTTTTTCTAAGATAACAGGCAGTCGATGCAAGGTGGTAACAATAAAATGGGTGTATAAATTATGATATTCTATTTTCATTTTCATTAGATATAAAGAATAAGCTAATAAGGTTGAAGACTTGAGATAATGTATTTTCTACTAAGGTTTGACAAATTAGAAAATTAGTTAGAATTTATTTATAAATGATTCCCGAACCTAATATCGTTCCAGCGGCCTGGCGCAAAAGGAATGTGAATCGGCGTAAATAAATTTTTTCTCTTGCCTATTCTGTACTGTTTTAGACATTGATTCTACTCTTCTATCCCTTTAATTTTTCCACTTTGCCACTTTCCATTAAGGTCCTCAAAATCTTTAAGGTCGGTTTGCGAGAAATTTTGTGTTACCAGTCCCGAAAGATCGGGCTGGCCAGCATTTACCCATGCAGTATACCAAAATGATGCTATTGCGAAAATGGCTTGCCTCATCCTATGCTCCACCATTCCATTAAGTTTTTTATTATAGGCTTTTGTATAATCAGAAGAGTATTGCCTGACAAGCACATTATTTCTATTTTCAAAAGAATATTTTTTATCCGGCGGAAACGCTGCAGATAATTCCTTTTCAATCAACAATACGGAATCGGCTTCTCTGCCGCTTTCCAATACCCTGTCCCAGATAAAAGCTCCCGGACTCTTTATATATTCCGCATTGCCAATAAAAAAATCAAATTGTTTATCGGCCAATAATTCCGGAATCCTGCTTTCCCAAAACGCATGAATCCCCAGCTGGTTGGTCAGTTGTCCATTATGATTGCTGCTGGCGTGCAATGGAACATGTGCATCTGCAATATAATGCCCGATCTCAGCACTGTTTTTCATTATCGACGAAAAATTTTTTTCTCTAAATGCTTTAGTTAATCTTGTTAGCATTATCTGAACATGCCAGGGCACAATACCATTTGCTATAACAGTGTCTTCAGTAAATTTAGCAACTGCATCTTTGTAACTATGCGGCAGGTCAGGATATGGATATGTTCCGTAATGATCAATGTCAATATAATGTCTTGAACCTTCAGCTGCTATGGCATACCTCCGCTTATCCGGATCAACGGCATGCTCCGTTAAAAATTCAATATTGGGCTTATACAAAATCATCATTTGCGGAGGCAATAAAAAAACGGCGAGATAGTTTATCTTTTTATGTGCATAAAATCCCCAGCAATAACTTTTTGGGGAAACAGTTATGAGGCATATAATAAAAAGAAATTTTTTCAACGCTAACAATTTTAATGAACGATTTAATTCATCAATTCATCTCCAGCAGTTTCTGTTCCGGTTTCAGTTACGCCGCCGCTCACCGCAAACTTCATGGATTGAGTAGCGCTGATGTTGGTAATAGGTCTCACTCTTTCTTTCGGAATAATATAAACATTTCCGGCCACTGAATAAGCCATAGGTAAATACACAGCTACATAATTTTCCATGCCAAAGCTACTCATATCATCCTGCGTAATAAAGCCTACACGCCACACATCTGTGTCATCAACATTAGCCAGTACACTTTTAGTGAATTTTTTTTTATTTCCCGCAAACGCTTCGAAAAAATCGCGGATAAAAGAATAAAAAAGTTTGATGCCTGGTGTTCTTTCCAGGAACTTATCCATTACAGACAGTATCCTGCTCATTACAAAAAAGGAACTCAAGTACCCTGTTGTGATGATAAAACCGATAATTATTATAAACCCAATACCCGGGATATTTATCACGGGCCTCAGGATATTATCGATCTTATCGAAAATTTCGTAGATAAAATATATAGTGATTGAAACCGGGCCCAGAATAAGTAATCCCTGTAAGAAATATTGGATGAATCTCTGGTAACGTACTGATTTAGGCATAGAATAAAAAATTAAAATTAAAGGTAAGTTTTGTGCCGCTCATCCTGAAAATTTCAACCTTAATAAAAAAATAATATAGGAAACTTTGGCAACTAAAATAGTTTCCATAGTTTTGCGCCCCATGGAGGTTAAAGAAAGAATAAAACAAAAAGCAGATGAATTATTCCGCAGGTACGGAATAAAATCAGTTACAATGGACGAAATAGCCAACCAGCTTGGCGTGTCAAAAAAAACAATCTACCACTCGTTTTCTGATAAAAATGAACTGGTAGATGATGTAATTGCGGACATGCTTCAGTTCAATAAAGAATGCTGCCAGGATTACAAAGCAAAGTCCCAAAATGCCATACATGAAATTTTCATGGCGCTGGATATGTTGCAGGTAATTTTCGATAACATGAACCCATCGATACTGCATGATATCGAAAGGAATTATCCACTTACCTATAAAAAATTCAAAGACTATAAATACAAGTTTCTGTTTGACCTGGTGAAGGAAAATATGGTAAGAGGAATAGAGGAAGAGTTATACCGGCCGGAAATTAATATTGATGTGCTGGCTAAAATTCGCCTGGAGACCATGATGCTGCCTTTCGACGAGCAACTATTTCCTAAAAATAAATTTTCGATGGTATTCCTTCATCAGCAACTAATTGAGTTTTTCTTATTTGGAATAGCCAGCCTCAAAGGATATAAGTTAATATTAAAATATCAAAAAGAAAGATTGAACAAAACTACAGTACAATGAAAATGAAAATAATTTTTGAAATAATTATTAGCTTTTTGCTTTGCGGTGCAGGCCTTAATGCTCATTCCCAACAAACCGAAGCCCCAACTATAAATGCGTTCAGCGCAAAACAGGCTGTGGATTATGCATTGAAAAATGCTGTGCAGGTAAAAAACGCTTTAATCGATATTGAATTGCAAAAGCAGGTAAATAAGGAGGTTACCGCCGCCGCCCTGCCATCAATTACCGGAACCGGGAGTTTAAACTACAATCCAAATGTGGCCGTTCAAACTTTTCCAAACTTTATAGCCCAGGGCACCTATGGTGTATTAATAGCCAATAATGTGAAAGATGGAAATGGCAATCCTATTACCGCCCCGGCAGATTATGGATTGATCAACGCCGCCTTTGGAGCAAAATATGCACTGAGTGGTGGCATCGATCTAAAACAGATTTTATTCGACGGGCAGGTTTTTGTAGGACTCCAGGCAAGAAAAGAAACGATCCATAATGCTGAACTGGCCGCTGATGTAACCAAAGAACAAATAAAAGCCAATGTCTATAAAATTTATTATCAACTAGTGGTGGGGCAAAGACAAATCGGGACGATAACGGCAAATATTGACAATTATGAAAAATTGCTCCACGATACTAAAGAGATTTACAAAAATGGGTTTGCTGAAAAACTTGACGTAGACAAAGTACAGGTGCAACTGAATAATTTAAATACCCAAAAATTAAAAGCTCAAAATCAAATAGACGCCGGCCTTGCGGGTTTAAAGTTCCTGATGAATATGCCACAAAAAGACAGCCTGGTCCTCACCGATACCCTGTCTGACGAGGAACTAAAAGCCGGCATTCTTGATGAAGCATATAATTATGAAAACAGGAAAGAATACCAACAGCTTGAGTCAACAATAAAACTGGGTGAATACAACGTAAGAAGATATAAGCTAAGTAAATTGCCTACTTTGACTTTGTCTGCTAATTATAGCAAAAGTGCGCAAAGACAACAATTTGATTTTTTCAAAGGGCCCTATTTCACTTCTTCGTTTGTTGCACTTCGGTTGAACGTTCCCATTTTTGAGGGCGGAGCGAACAATGCAAGAATTGCTGAAGCAAAACTTTCGCTTTTAAAATACAACAACAGTCTCGACCAGTTAAAATCAGCCATCGACAACGATGTTACTCAATCGAGAATTAATATGAAATCAGCTTTAATAACAATGGACAGCCAAAAGAAAAATACCGAGCTGGCTCAAAATGTATACAACACAACAAAATTAAAATACGACCAGGGCCTTGGCAGCAACCAGGAAATTAATACTGCGCAAACGGACTTAATAACGGCTCAAAATAATTATTACAGTTCACTGTACGATGCAATAATTGCAAAAATTGATTTCTTACAGGCCGCCGGAAAACTTTAAAAACTACAACTCAACGATCTAATTAATTTAAATACCATGCAAAAAATAACAAGACTAAGTTTGATGATCATCTTTATAGCCGTTGCTTCATCATGCGGTGATACCAGTAAAAAAGATGACAGCCTTAATGACAAAAAAGCTTCATTGGAAAAACTTAAAAAAGATAAGGCTGATCTTGATGATAAGATTGCATCCCTGGAAAAAGATATTGCCAAACTCGATACAAGTGCTGCAAAAAAAGAAGATGCAAAATTAGTTGCTATAACTCCAGTTACATTGCAGGACTTTAAACATTACCTGGACCTGCAGGGTGTTGTTGACTCCAGGAGTATTTCTTACATCACTCCATCGAACCAGGGTGGACAAATAAAAGCCATATTTGTAAAACAGGGTGACCAAATACATAAGGGTCAATTGGTTTTAAAATTAGATAATTCGGTTGCGGTTGAAAATGTAAACGCAGCCCGCCAGCAAACGGGAAGTGTAAAGGCCCAACTTGATCTTGCCAAATCAATTTATGAAAGACAAAAAAACCTTTGGGATCAACACATCGGAACTGAAGTGCAATTGCTGCAGGATAAAACTAATGTAGAATCCCTGGAGAACCAGTTGAAAACTCTCCAGGCACAGGTAGCTAGTGCACAAGCTTTAGCCAACCAGGGCAACGTTTATAGCGACGTAAACGGAACAGTTGATGATATAACTGCACACGTCGGCGAAACATTTAACGGCAATCCACAGCAAGGCGGTTATATAAGGATTGTAAACAAAAGTGATCTCAAAATAACTACCACCGTGCCGGAAAATTATGCAACGAGGATAACAAAAGGAACTCCTGTGGAAGTTGAAGTTCCCGATGTAAACAAATCGTTCAATACAACTATTTCATTTATTAGTCAGTCAATAGGCACCACCACAAGAGGGTTTGCCGCAGAGGCAAAAGTGCCTGCAGGCATGCTTTTAAGGCCTAACCAAATTGCCCTTGTGAAGATTCTGGATTATTCAGCTCCTAACACACCGGTGATAAATGTAAACACTTTGCAAAACGATGAAGAGGGAAAGTTTGTGCTGGTAGCTGCAAAGGAAGGAGATAAACTAATTGCCCGGAAACGTAAGGTTGTAATCGGGCAGACATACGGAGATCAGGTTGAAATTAAACAAGGCTTACAAGCCGGCGATCAGTTGATAACCGAAGGTTACCAGGCTATTTACGACGGACAATTGATAACCACTAAGGCCGCATAATCACTGAATACCATCTGATAAAAATATCAAAGTAAATTTTATGAGTGTAATGGAAAATTTAACGGAAAAATTTAAGGAATTTAAGCCAACGAGTTGGTCGATAAAAAACAAAACTTCCATTTACCTGGTGATCATTTTTGTATCGCTGATTGGTATCTACCAGTTTGCAACGTTGCCCAAAGAACAGTTTCCAGATATTGTTATACCCACCATCTTCGTTCAAACAACCTATGTAGGTAATTCACCGAGGGATGTTGAAAATCTTGTTACCAGGCCCATTGAAAAACAGTTAAAAGGTATTACCGGCGCTAAAATAAATAAGATCACCAGCACGTCATTGCAAGACTTTTCTGCTATCACCGTTGAGTTTGAAACAAGTGTTGCCAAGGAGGTAGCGCTGCAAAAAACAAAAGATGCCGTGGATAAATCAAAAATAGATTTACCTACAGACCTTACGGAAGAGCCCAAAGTGCAGGAGATAGATTTTAGCGAACAGCCCATTATGTTTGTAAACATCAGCGGTGATTACAACATGATTGCTCTCAAGAAAATTGCTGATGATGCGAAAGATAAACTGGAAGAAATATCGCAGCTTACACGTGTTGATATAGTTGGCGCACCTGAAAGGGAATTCCAAATTAATGTAGACAATTACAAAATGCAAAGCGCCAATGTAACTTTTGATGACATTGCCAATGCAGTAAAGCAGGAAAATGCTGACATCTCGGGGGGATTACTCGATGTTGGAACAATGAAAAGAACCTTGCAGGTGAAAGGCCAGTTTAAAAATGTATTCGATATTCAAAAAATAATTATCAGGAACACAGGTGGTGCTCCTATTTACTTAAAAGATATTGCCGATATAAAAGATACAGTTAAAAACAGCGAAAGCTATGCCCGTTTAAATGGCAAAAATGTGGTTACCCTCAGCATTGTGAAACGTTCCGGCGAAAACCTTATTGAAACTTCGGATTTGGTGAAAAAAACAGTTGAGGAGATGAAAGGAAATATTTTCCCAAGTAACCTTGATGTAGTCATCACCGGCGACAGAAGTATTTCTACCCGTACTTCATTCAACGACCTGGTAAATTCAATTGTTATCGGTTTTATTCTCGTATTGCTTATACTTATGTTTTTCATGGGTGTAACCAATGCATTCTTTGTGGCCTTGTCCGTTCCATTGAGCATGTTCGTTGCATTTTTATTTTTGCCGGTAGCAAGTTTGATCACAGGTTCCGATGTTACGTTAAACTTCATGGTGCTTTTCGCCTTATTATTCGGTCTTGGAATTATTGTGGATGACGCTATCGTTGTTATAGAAAACACCCATAGAATTTTTGTTGAAAATAAAGGGAAGCTGTCCTCCATGGAATCGGCAAAAATGGCTGCCGGAGAGGTTTTCGTGCCGGTGCTATCGGGAACACTTACAACGCTTGCTCCTTTCTTCCCCTTACTTTTCTGGCCGGGAATTATTGGTAAGTTTATGATCTACCTGCCGACGATGCTCATATTTACATTAACTGCTTCGTTGATTGTGGCGTTCATTATGAATCCCGTTTTTGCAGTTGATTTTATGAACCACCCGGATGATATTGGAACCAAAAGAAAATCTGGCGTATTTAAACGACCGGCGTTTTGGTTAACGATGTCTGCCGGGATTATTTTCGATCTTTTGGGTGTACCATTCCTGGGCAATATTCTTATTTTATTATCTATATTGGTTGTAATAAACACCTATGTTTTTGATGACTTAATTCATAAGTTTCAAAACAAAGCATTGCCTGCCATCATGCACCGTTATGAAACACTTTTAAAATGGGCGCTCAGCGGTTGGAAACCCGTATGGCTACTATTGGGAACATTTGGGTTGTTGATATTCTCAGTAGTACTTTTTAACCTAAGAAAAGTTCCGGTTGTTTTCTTTCCGAAAGGAGATCCAAATTTTATTTATGTCTATTTAAAACTACCCGTGGGTACCAGTGTCAATTACACCGATTCCGTTACCAAAGTGCTGGAGAAGCGGGTAACTCATGTTCTTGAACCGAATGGCAAGCCCAATCCCGTTGTTGAAAGTATAATTTCAAATGTCGCAGTGGGCGCATCAGACCCAAGTAGCGGCGACAATAGTACACAGCCCAATCTCGGCAGGGTGCAGGTTTCATTTGTTGAATATGCAAAGCGGGATAATAAATCAACAGCGCCGTATCTTGATTCAATAAGAAATGCCTTGAAGGGAATACCCGGGGCGCAAATTGCCGTGGCGCAGGAAGCATCAGGGCCTCCAACAGATCCGCCAATAAATATTGAAGTACAGAGTGAAGATTTTAATAAACTTACATCAACGGCTAAAGCTTTAAAATCTTATCTGGACAGCCTGCAAATACCCGGCGTGGAAGAATTGAAAATGGACGTCGATCTTACCAACCCGGAAATTACACTTACGGTTAACCGTGAGAGAGCGATGACAGCTGGTGTTTCAACCGCACAAATAGGTCAGCAGTTACGCACTGCATTATTTGGACGGGAAGTTTCTAAAATAAAAGATGGTGAAGATGAATATAAAATACAGTTGCGCAACAGCGAAGTGCAACGGCAAAGTCTTTCAGAATTATTAAATACAAAAATTGTGTTTCGCGATATCGCCGCTGGTGGAGCTATTAAACAAATTCCGATAAGCACTTTAGTGGATGTTGATTATACAAGTACTTACGGAAGCATAAAAAGGAAAAATGTAAAACGTGTCATCACTTTATTTTCGAACGTGCTTGACAAGTATACACCAACGGAAGTGAATGCTCAAATAAAAACAGCAATTGATAACTTCCCAAAATTGCAACCAGGTGTTACCATCACACAAACGGGTGAAGGTGCACAACAGGCAGAGACGGCAGCTTTCCTTGGAAAAGCCCTGGTAATGGCACTGATGATTATACTTTTCATTTTAGTGGTCCAATTCAATTCCGTAAGTAAGTCGGTAATTATTTTAACTGAAATTGTGTTTAGTGTTATTGGCGTGCTGCTCGGCTTTGCCATCACAGGCATGCAGGTATCCGTTGTAATGACTGGTTTGGGAATCGTTGGCCTTGCGGGAATTGTTGTGAAGAATGGAATCCTGGTAATTGAATTTGCCGATGAATTACGGGCAAGAGGAATGAAGACGAGAGAGGCCGTAATTAAAGCGGGAAAAACAAGAATTATTCCGGTTATGCTTACGGCACTGGCTGCTATCCTTGCCTTAATACCGTTAGCAATCGGGTTCAATATAAATTTTGTTACGTTGTTTGCTAACCTGAATCCTCATATATTTTTCGGCGGAGATAGTGCTCAATTCTGGAAGCCGCTTTCATGGACTATTATTTTTGGGTTGGCTTTCGCATTTTTTATGACGTTGATAATGGTACCAAGCATGTATATCATTGCTGAAAGATTAAGGCGACCAATGCGCAGGCAATATGGTGGCAAATGGATTTCAATGTTAGGTATTCCTCCCCTGACCTTTATATTTATGCCATTGATGCTGGTTACCATGTTTATTCACCGCGGTGAGGCAGCAAGAAGAAAAAGAAAGATGGGAAATAAATACGATGAAAGATGGACCGGTAGCTGGTTCTAAAATAAGTAAAATTAAAATTGTGTTCACCTGCAGGAGAAAAATTCCTGCAGGTTTTTTTATTGTTAAAAATACAGGTACTTAAAGCAGGCAGAAATTTTTGAAGTAGCACGCCCACAAGAACGTTTCACGTACTTTTGGGAAATGACTACCGGCATCAAACGACAAGGGATATTAATAATAAATAATGGATAGAATCAAAATTGCCACAGCACAGTTTGAGCATAAGAGCGGAGATAAGAATTTTAATTTAAATAAAATAGAAAGTCTTTGCGAAAAAGCCGCCCGGGATGGAGCCGTTGCAGTTGCTTTTCATGAATGTTCTATAACCGGCTACACGTTTGCAAGGCGTCTTTCAAATGAACAAATGCTGGAACTTGCAGAATATATTCCCGGCGGTGATAGTATTACAAGGCTTACCGAAATAGCCGCCAAATATAACATTGCTGTTTTAGCGGGCCTTTTTGAAAAAGATACAGACGAAAAGATTTTCAAGGCATATGTGTGTGTTGATAAAAACGGCCTGATTGCGAAACATAGAAAGTTACATCCGTTCATCCATCCTGCTATTACTCCCGGTAATACCTACACGATATTTGAATTACACGGATGGACATGTGGAATACTTATTTGTTACGACAATAACATAATTGAAAATGTAAGAGCCACTAACCTTCTTGGCGCCGATATCATCTTCATGCCACATGTTACCATGTGTACGCCGTCACCAAGGCCCGGCGCCGGCTTTGTGGATCCTGCGTTGTGGAAAAATAAGAACAATGATCCAGACTCATTGCGGCGTGAATTTAATGGTTTGAAAGGACGAGAGTGGCTAATGAAATGGTTGCCTGCAAGAGCTTACGACAATGGGCTCTACGCTATATTTTCCAATGCCATTGGTATGGATGATGATCAATTAAAAAATGGTTGTTCTATGATTGTCGATCCTTTTGGAGATGTAATAGCGGAATGTAAGAACCTGGGGGATGATGTGGTAACTGTAACTTTAGAAAAAGAAAAATTAATAAATGCAGGAGGCTACAGGTACAAAAAAGCAAGGCGGCCTGAGTTATACAAAGACATCATTGGCAAACCAAATAACCCGGAACAAAAAGTTGCCTGGTTAAATGTCCAAAGCAGTTCAATAATTGATTCGTAAATTTTAAATCACTAATTATGAAAGTATCAAGAAGAAAATTTCTCATGAATGGTTCGTTGTCTGTTGCAGGAACAATGCTTTTACCAAAAAGTTTTTTTGGTATGAAATCTATTGTCTCTCCGGCGACCGACCACATAATCGGTATTCAATTATATACAGTGCGTGATGATATGAAAAAAGATCCACTGGCCACATTGAAGCAGTTGGCGGCAATGGGATACAAAAATGTAGAGCACGCTAATTATATCGATAGAAAATTTTATACTTATTCGCCGACGGACTTTAAAAAGATCTTAGACGACCTTGGTTTAAAAATGCCCAGTGGCCATACTGTAATGGACAATACCGATTGGGATAAAACAACTAATGATTTTACGGATAAATGGAAGCAAACTGTTGAAGACGCTGCCACCGTTGGACAACAATACGTAATAAGTCCCTGGCTCGATGAAAGCCTTCGGAAGAATTATGATGACCTGGTAAGTTTCCTTGATGTGTTTAACAAATGCGGCGAGCTGTGCAAAAAATCGGGTTTAAAATTTGGCTATCATAATCATGATTTCGAATTCAAATATTCTCTAAATGGCAAACAGATCTATGATATCATATTAGAGAAAACAGATCCAAATCTTGTGATTCAGCAGATTGACATTGGCAACATGTATGGAGCCGGCGGAAGAGCACTGGATATTATAAAAAAACATCCCGGCAGGTTTAAAAGCATGCATATAAAAGATGAGATCAAATCAACCGGCAAAGGTGAGATGAACGATAATTATGACAGCACTATTTTAGGCAAAGGCATTCTACCCGTGAAAGCGATTCTTGATCTTGCCAGGAAATCAGGGGGTACCAAAGAATTTATAATTGAACAGGAATCCTACCAGGGCAAGACACCTTTGGAATGTGCTGCAGAAGATCTGAAAGCATTGCAAGATTGGGGTTACTAATTGCAGTTTGAAGTTTATCACGCTATAATTTACCGTGACTAAATAACTGAACGAATCTTTATTAACTGGATGCGTAGCAATAGCTATTGTAATGAATAAAATTTGGTTGAGGCATAATATTTTTAGCCTGATCCCGTTTATATTGTTAATTAAGTATCCAAAATCCTCAACCTATGATCGTCAAAGAAATCGTGTGCGAACTTCTCATTGCTGCCCACATCATCATGTACCTTCAGCCAAGAATTAAAAAGCTTAAACTTTAATGATTTTTAATTAGATTAGAATTCTTCTTAATCTTTATCTGCTCCCCCGTTTTTTTATAAAAGTGGTTCCGTATTTGTAGTACGGCAAATAATTTTTATCTAACACTAAATTATTTCAATGCCTACAGAACAGTATCACGAACCAGCCAGTGAATTATCCGCTAAAACAAGAACATTTGCCAGAATGATAACAGGGCTAATTGAGGAAGCCGATGCCATTAACTGGTATGAACAAAGAATAAGTGTCGAAAAAGACAAAGATGCAAAAGCGATAATGATCGATGCACAAAAAGAAGAGTTTAAACACTTCAGCATGGACCTAGAATTTCTATTGAGGCAAAAAGAAGACTGGAAAACGGTACTCATCAATATAGTGGGGAAATCGGGCGACATCGTAAAAAATGCTGAGAAGGCCGAAAAGAAAGTTGATTAAACTATTCATATTTTGTTTTCCGCAAGTTGCATTTCCTTCAAAACGTTTTGAATTCTTTCATTGAGGCTATCGAACTGCGTGTATCCCTGTGCGATATGGTAAAACTTTGTTTCACCTGTTTGAATGAAAACTGCGGGAAATCCGTCCACATTTAATTGTTTGCACAAGGCAAATTCATAATGGGCCTGCTCTTTATATTCTTCCTCATGTAACATTCCATAGAAGTCCCCGGCATCAATATTATATTTTTCGAGAAGCAAACGATAAGATTCATCATCGGTTAAATCGCGGCCTTCAAAGTGCAAAGCATATTGAAGGTCTGCTGCAAAACTCACTTGTTGTTCGGGCAAGAATTCTTTGAGAACACAAAGAGCAATGGCAGGCTTTTCTGAATTGGGAAACCAGTCGCTTTGATCAGGATGCTTTATGTGCCATAAATAATCTTCACCAAATTTAGCGCCGGTTATTTCTTCTACCCGTTTGTAAGCGCCTTCAATATATTTCGCCGTAGCACCTATCGATACAGGTTCTTCTGGTAATATCATTCCGCCCGAAAGCACTTCGAATTCCAGTTTCGTCTTATATTCTGAAAATATTTTTTTAATCACTTCACTAAATCCATAACACCATCCGCAATAAGCGTCGTAGCAATATATTAATGTTGGTTTCATTTTCTACCAGTGGCTTTTTTATTGTGAATTGCAGTCTGACGGCTATGGCCGTGCCGACCGCAATTCGCGAAGATACTTATCAATATATTCATCTTTCTTTTTAAGCTTGTATTGCATAATGAATCTTGGATGCGGGAGAGGGACAATTTTGTCAAAAAAATTCATTTCGCTATTGAGGCGGGTAAGGTAGGCTGCGTTCTTCCCTTCACCGAAACAAAAAACGGTATTGGTTCTGATTCCAAATTTCAGCTGTTGCTGCAGGCAGGTAATTACAAATCCCTTTATGTCGTTTTCCAGTTGCCGGTCATCATAATAATTCAAATTTTTATTATCTTTCGTAAAACCTAACGGGGAGATAGACGAAATATAAAAACGGTCATAAAACATTGTAGAGCCGCCAAAAGCCCGTATCACTTCATAAACAAATACAGAACTTAATTCCTGTTTCTTTTGAAAATCATTCTCAATACCACAAATGTTCTGCAACCTTATAGGATCCGTAAAAGGAATACCGGTAATACCGCCGCCAAATCTTCCGGGATTGATTCCTAATATTAAATGACGGTGATTATTATCATTATAATATTTACCGTAAAATTTATTACATAGATCAAATGTCGTCTTGTCTTTAAATGGATTCATTACCGTAACCCCCTCGGGCACCGCCATGTTTAAATCCAGGCTTTTAAAAAATGAAAGAATCTTATTCGAAAAGGTCATGAGGCTTTTTTCAATCCGGGATCAGGGGCGTTTTTTACAGCATTAAACTTTTCATCATAATCATTACGGATGGTGTGTATCCACCGATCCCACCAAAGAAAATACAATCCATAATTTCCTTTGAAGTACTGGTGATGCAGGTTGTGGTTTACGGAAGTATTGATCCATTTCCCGATTTTGCTTTTATTGAAACCTTTGGGATATAGTTCATAACCTAAATGGCCATACACGTTATAGACGATCATGAACAAAAAGAATATGGCCAGGTGCAACGGATGTATCGGCATAGTAAAAAGGAACAATGCGAGAATGCCCGCTTCCACAAAAGCTTCCAACGGGTGAAAAGAATAAGCAGCCCATGGAGACGGATTGGTGGAATAATGATGCACAAGGTGAAAAGACCGGAATAATAACTTATGATGCATCAACCGATGGGCCCAGTAAAAATAGGTGTCGTGTATAACCAGCATCAATGGAAAGACAAGAAAAAAATAAAGCCATCCATGTTGGCTGATCTTAGTGTAGAATAAAGTGTGCGACCTGATGGCCGGCACCCCGAGAATAAAAAAAGTCACCAGTGCAAAAATGCAAATAGTGATAATAGAATAGCCAATCTCCCTCGCATAGTCCTTAATGCGTGGCGCTCTGCTTTGAATTTTCTTATACCGGATTTTTTTGCCGACCAGTAAATAAAATATTATAAAAGCGATACCCGCAACAAAGAAGTAACGTCTGCCGATATTTTCAATATAAAAAAAATAACGCGTCAAATGCATACAATTAATATAGTTTAATGCGCTTCCAGCCAGTTGTCGCCAACACCTATTTCTGCGTCTGCGGGAACACCGTTAGGCAACAACAAAGCGTTTTGCATACACTCAATAATAATAGGTTTTATTACTTCCACCTCACTTTTATGGGCATCAAAAACCAATTCATCATGCACCTGCATAATCATTTTCGATTTGAATTTGTGTTTTTTGAACTCATCATGAATTTTTATCATGGCTAATTTAATCATGTCGGCTGCCGTGCCCTGAATCGGGGAATTAATAGCATTTCGTTCGGCATAACCGCGAACAGTAAAATTGGAAGAATTGATATCTTTCAGCCAGCGCTTACGGCCCATCAGCGTTTCTACATAACCGTTAGATTTACAAAACTGTATGGTTTCATCCATATATTTTTGAATGTTGGCAAATTGCTTCTTATAATTATCAATGATTTCTTTTGCTTCCGTTCTCGAAATACCAAGATTTTCTGCCAGGCCAAAAGCTCCCTGTCCATAGATGATTCCAAAGTTTACACTCTTGGCCTTGTACCGCATTTCTTTGGTAACGTCAGTTTCATCAACATTAAAAACTTTAGCCGCCGTTGCGGTATGAATATCTTTCTTTTCCTTGAAAGCGCCACACATAGCCGGGTCAGCGCTAATGGCCGCAACAATGCGTAATTCAATTTGCGAATAATCTGCAGAAATTACAAGGTGATCACTATCACGCGGGATAAAAGCTTTACGTATTTCACGGCCTCTCTCTGTTCTTATGGGAATGTTCTGGAGATTGGGGTTGTTACTGCTCAGCCTTCCTGTAACCGCAATCGCCTGCCCATAGCTTGTATGTACCCGTCCCGTTTTTTTATTTACGAGCAATGGTAATGCATCAACATAAGTTGATTTTAATTTAGTAAGCTCACGAAAATTTAAAATGTCTTCAACGATAGGATTATCTTTTGCAAGTTTCAGCAATACATCTTCTCCGGTTGAATGTTGCCCACCTTTTGTTTTTTTTCCTTTATTCAATTGTAGCTTTTCAAATAAAACTTCTCCCAATTGTTTTGGCGAAGCGAGATTGAATTTAATTCCGGCCTGGTCATACACACTTTGCTCGCATTTAGCGGCGGCAGTTTCCAGTTCTTTTGAATAAACATTTAAAAAATTCATATCCACCTTTACGCCCTCGTGTTCCATATCGGCCAGTACTTTTACTAACGGTGTTTCCACTTCATAAAAAACTTTTTCAACCTGTTTCTCTTTTAAATGCGGAACAAAAACATTCTTCAATTGCAAAGTAATATCTGCATCTTCAGCCGCATATTCCTTAGCCTTTTCAACATCCACATCCCGCATGTTTCCCTGCGTCTTTCCTTTTTTCCCGATTAATTCTGAAATTGACACAGGAAGATAACCGAGGTACTGGGCGCTGAGCAAATCCATATTGCGCCGGCCTTCGCTTTCAATTACATAATGCGCCAGCATGGTATCAAAAATCTTTCCTTTCAATTCAAAGCCATACCATTTCAATACCAGCATATCATACTTAATATTCTGGCCAACCCATATTTTCGATTCATCATTAAATAAATCTTTAAAATGATTCAAGATGTGAATCACTGTTTCTGCATCATCAGGGCAGGGAACATAATACCCCTCGCCTTTTTTATAAGAAAAACTCAGGCCTACCAGTTCCGCTTCGTTTGCGTCGATATTGGTTGTTTCCGTATCAAATGAGATTTCCTTCTGAGTTTTTAATTTATCTACGAGATCATTAAGTGCATCATCACCTTCAACCAAATAATAATCATGCAGTGTGTTATTAATATTTTTTTCTGCGGCAAGTCCCGCCTTTTCCTCTTTTACAATTTTTTCTTCTTCGGGCTTTGGTGATGGCACGTCCATGGCATTGCCAAAAAGATCAGTTTGTATCACCTGCTTTTCTACAACAAAGACATTGTATTCATCGCCCAAAATTCTTTTGCCTAACGTTTTAAATTCAAACTCCGCAAAAAGATCTTTTAATATTTCTGTATTATACGCTTTTACACTAAAGTCTTCTTCATGAAACTGGCAAGGAACTTCTGTTATAATCGTTGCCAGCTTCTTACTCATAACAGCGGCGTCTTTACCGGCTCTTATTTTTTCGCCTAATGCACCTTTAATATTATCTGCATCCGCAATTACATTTTCAACCGTTCCATATTGGGCTAGCAATTTAGCAGCCGTTTTTTCGCCGACGCCGGCAATACCTGGTATGTTATCAACAGCGTCGCCCATCAATGCAAGAATGTCAATAACCTGGCTTACACTTTTGATTCCCCATTTTTCACAAACTTCTTTCGGCCCCATTATTTCAAACTTTCCTCCCTGGTAACCGGGCTTATAAATATTTATGTTTTCGGTAACCAATTGGCCAAAGTCTTTGTCGGGCGTTACCATAAAGACCTTGTAGCCTTCCTTTTCAGCCTGTTGTGCTAAGGCGCCAATGATATCGTCGGCCTCATACCCGTCGCATTCAACAACCGGTAAATTAAAGCCTTCAATTATTTTTTTTATATCGGGTATAGATGCTAATAAATCTTCAGGGGCGTCCTGCCTGTTAGCTTTGTATGCCTCAAAATCGGTGTGCCTTTCGGTGGGCGCCCACGTATCGAAGGCCACGGCAAGATGCGTTGGTTTTTCTTTACTTAACAAATCAAATAGTGTATTCGTAAATCCAAACTGGGCATTCGTATTTTTCCCCTTGGTGGTAATTATCGGGCTGCGAATAAGCGCATAGTATGCACGATAAATGAGCGCCATGGCATCAAGCAAAAAAAGTTTTTTCTCCATATAGCAAATGTAAAACAAAGG